>NZ_JAZVJO010000097.1:0-7884 GCF_059453735.1 Peribacillus sp.
CTCACCGCCCGCCCCGCGGAAAGCGAAACGCCTGGAACGAAAATCAACAACCCCATACTAAAAACAAAAAAAGACTGTAGACAAGCTGGATTTCCATCCGAATTTGTCTACAGTCAAAAATCACAATATTATGCGCGAGAAACGTAAGAAGCTTCGCTTGTATTAATAATTAATTTGTCACCTTCGTTAATGAAGAATGGAACTTGAACAGAAAGTCCTGTTTCAAGCGTTGCAGATTTTGTACCGCCTGAAGACGTATCACCCTTAATACCTGGTTCAGTTTCAGTCACTTCAAGAACAACTGTATTTGGAAGAGCAACCCCTAATGTTTCACTTTGGAATGACATCACGTGTACTTCCATGTTTTCTTTTAGGAATCTTAGTTCGTTCTTAATTGAATCTCCTGGAAGTTCAATTTGGTCATATGTTTCGTTATCCATGAACACATGATTATCGCCGCTTGCATATAAATATTGCATTTTGCGGTTTTCGATATGTGCTTTAGCTACTTTTTCACCGGCACGGAACGTTTTTTCCTGAATAGCACCAGTACGGATATTACGAAGTTTAGAACGCACAAATGCTGCACCTTTACCAGGTTTAACATGTTGGAATTCAATAACTTGCCAAATGGCGTTATCTACTTCGATTGTTACGTTAGTTTTAAAATCATTTACAGAAATCATTTAATTTCCTCCTACATCTTTACAAAATAAGTAGTTCCTTTGGTGAATGTGTTAATGCTTCGTTGCCTTCTTTAGTGATAAGTGTATCATCTTCGATACGTACACCGCCAATTTCGGGCAGATAAATACCTGGTTCAACCGTTACTGCCATACCTGGCATTAGGATGACATCTGATTTAGCAGATAGTCCAGGCTCTTCATGGACTTCAAGTCCAATTCCATGACCAGTTGAATGACCGAAATAAGGTCCGTATCCGTGACCCTCGATAATATCCCTCGTTAGAGCGTCCGCTTCTTTACCAGTCATACCAGGCTTAATGCCAGACATCCCGGCTAATTGGGCCTCTAGAACAATTTGATAGATCTTTTTCAATTCATCTGATGGCTGGCCCACTGCAAGCGTTCTGGTTATATCAGATACATACCCATTATAGTAGGCACCAAAATCCAGGGTTACAAAGTCACCACTTTCAATGACTTTACTTGTCGCAACACCATGTGGAAGAGCAGAACGTTTCCCGGAAGCGACGATGGTATCGAATGAAGAGGAAGTCGCTCCTTGTCTTCTCATAAAGAATTCAAGCTCATTTGAAATTTCAAGCTCGGTTAAACCCGGGCGAATGAAGGTAACAATATGCGCAAATGCTGCATCTGCAATCTCGGCAGCGTCCTTTAATATCTTAATCTCTGCAGGAGTCTTAATCAAGCGTAATTTCTCTGTCAGACCTGATACTGGAGTCAATTCACCTAAGAATACGCTTTCCAACGCTTTATAATATGAATAAGTTACCTGATCCTGCTCAAAGCCAAGCTTCTTAATCCCCATTGCCTTGGCTTGTTCGGCAACAGCAGCCACCACGCTGCCCTTATGCTTAACAATCTCATATCCAACCGCTTGCTTGGCGGCCTGCTCCATATAACGGAAATCAGTAATAAGTTTTGCTTCTGTATGAGAAATTAAAACAACGCCTGAACTTCCTGTGAAATTTGACATGTAGCGAATATTATATGTATTTGTTAGTAAACATCCATCTAATCCAGCTTTTTCCATTGCAACGCGGAACTGTTCTAATTTTATCATGACTCTGATCTCCCCTTTACAATGTTCACTAATGCATCTAAAGCAAGGCCGTATCCTTCAATCCCCAGCCCAACAATTTGACCAGCACATACAGGTGCAATGACTGATACATGACGAAAACTTTCTCGAGCATGAATATTAGAAATATGAACCTCTATAACTGGAAGCTCAATCCCAGCAACAGCATCTCTAATGGCGTAACTATAATGTGTGAAGGCTCCAGGATTGATAATTACCCCTTCCACACCCTCATCTTCTGCCCAGTGCAGCTTATCAATGATTGCCCCTTCATGATTGGATTGGAAACAGATTAATTCAGTCTGAAGATTCTGGGCTTTTTCTATCAAGCTTAGTTCCAGTTCTGGGAGTGTCGTCCTGCCATAATGGACAGGCTCCCTTTTCCCCAAACGGTTTAAATTGGGTCCGTTTATTAATAATAGCTTGCCCATACGTCTCACCTGCTCACCTAAAAAATAGAATGTTCAACAAGAACATTCTATCATATATCAAAATTTTCATACTATATTTTTACCCTTTAAAAGCGGGCATTCGTTTGTGATTGCTGTCTCTTTTTTTGGAGTTGTAATTCTTGATATTCATAGGACACAGAAGTGCCGACAAATACTCCATATAAAAGCAATAAACAAAAGCTTGAAAATCCAGTATTGAAATTTATTTGCGCAAACGAGGGTAAATCAGAAAACATAGGTGATATCAGTCCAAAAAGCAGCAGCCATAAAAGAATCCCGAAAATAATGCCGCCAAAAATACTTTTTATTTTTCTCATCACACCATAATAAACCAAGGCAAACAGAACAGATAAACAACTGTAAATAATGACCGAAATAAACATCCCCAGCACTCTATTGATCCAATCGCCGTCGAACCAAGACGTTAAAATAAACCGAGGACTAACATCCATAAAATTCAAAAATGTAAATCCAAAGCCCACGAGGCTCCAAAACAATCCTCCAAATAAACCAATAATCACAACATATTTTATAATTGGCGGGTCCTGTTGACTAGAGTGGATAGCTTGTTCATCTTTTTTTGACACATTTTTCACCTCCCTTTTTATCATGCCCTTACTTAAATTGGAATATTATTTAAGTAATCAGTAGATTTGCTAGAGGTTTTCATTATTTTTTTGTATGATAGGTATATACACTTAAGGCGCAGAAGCAAGCAACAATCCCTGAGTGAAATCTAGTATAAGTTGGTGTAGAAATGTCCGATACCCAAAAGCCGGTGTACGGAGGGCAAGCAGTAGTCGAAGGCGTCATGTTCGGCGGTAAGTATCACACAGTTACTGCCGTACGCCGCAAGGATCAAACAATCGACTATTTCCGACTTCCTCGCGAGCAAAAGCCGTTCATGAAAAAGCTAAAGAAAATTCCATTTATCCGTGGGATTGTGGCCCTCTTGAACTCAAGCGGGACCGGGTCAAAACATTTGAATTTCTCTGCGGAGCAATTTGAAGAAAATGAAGAGAAAAAGGAAGAAAAACAACCGTCGAAGATTAGTATGTGGCTTGGTGTCGCGGTCATTGGTGTACTTTCCTTCCTTTTCGGAAAAACCCTCTTCACCTTGATTCCTGTCTTTCTAGCTGAGCTGACACGTCCAATCTTTAATAGCGATCTATCACAAATTCTTATCGAAGGATTATTTAAATTAATTTTACTGCTTTGCTATATTTACTTTGTCTCACTCACACCCATGATAAAACGGGTATTCCAATATCATGGTGCAGAGCATAAAGTAATTAACTGCTTTGAAAGCGGCAAACCGCTTACCGTAGAAAATGTTCAATCTGCATCGAGACTTCATTACCGCTGCGGCAGCAGTTTTATTCTTTTCACGGTTTTTGTCGGTGTCTTTGTGTATATGCTTGTACCTACCGAGCCCTTATGGTCACGTGTTGTTAACCGCATGATGCTTATACCCGTTGTTCTCGGCATCGCTTTTGAAGTGCTTCAATTAACGAACCTGGTCAGAAATATTCCTGTTCTTCGTTTATTAGGATACCCTGGTCTGTGGCTGCAGCTCTTAACAACAAAAGAACCCGCAGATGATCAAGTGGAGGTTGCACTTGCTTCCTTTAACGAACTGCTTAGAATGGAAAAAGAAACGGAAGAAGGTTTAACAACAGCGGAGATTGTGTAGGTGTACGTAAAGAAGTTTATTTTTTGGTTTTTGTTTAAAATGACGTAAAACTGTATAAAATGCTCTTAAGGAGGTGTCTTTGTTGAATCGTTCAATTTCATCATATATTGTCTATGGGATAGTGGTTCTTGGACTGATTGGCTTAGTCAGCCGTATGATTTATAATCCGGCGGGGTTGTTTAAGCAATTTCTAATCATGGCGATTACAGCAGGAATTGTTTATCTTATCTATAAGCGGTTAACAAAGGGGAAGCCTGATAATAGAGAGCAACGTGCATTTTTAAAAGCAGCCAAACGATCAAAAAAACGGCTAAAACAAAAATCAGGCAGTAACAGCCGCGATAATATAGCTAGTTTCTCCGTTGCTAAATCAAAAAAAACAATTAAACCACGAAAAAAATCTGACATTCATCTAACGGTTATCGAAGGCAAAAAAAATAAAAAGAAAAATCGGGCTCTTTTCTAAAGGGCAACGGCTGACGAGACACCTTGTCAGTCTTTTTTATTTCATTTATATCTGTTAGAACCCGCCGAACTTTAAGCGGGCTCGTTTTAATACGTCCAAGTTTTCAAAAATGTATAAGCAAATTCTCTTCCACGTTCAATGAGCTCTTCTTTTCGCTGTTCTGTCAGCATAAAGTCTGTACCTGAAATATCTTTCATCGGGATAAACATAATATTTTTAGCAAGTTTTTTTGAAATATGCCGAGAATCATGCGCATCCTTCATGGTTTTAAAAAGCGCACCAAACATCTCAATGGCATTATCAATCGTTCCCACCCGATCTAGGTCGGCATCACTCGTGAATTTCAACCCGATAACTGGACGAACTTTTCTAATATGTTCGGATTCAAACAACCACATGGGAAAGTTACTAAGCACTCCTCCATCTACAAACAGGGTATCTACTTTGTTTATTTTCAATTTAACTGGTTCAAAAAAATAAGGGATACTACAGCTCATTCGTACAGCTTTTGCAATAGGAAAGGACCGGGGATTGATTCCGTATTTAGGTAAATCATCAGGCAGAACTACCAGCCTGCCGTTCGTAATATCAGAAGTGATAATTCTAAGCGATTGCGGCGGGATATCCCCAAAAGTAACTAATCCTTTTTTAGAAAGTATTTCCGAAACCCAGTGTTCGAGTGCTTCTCCCTTATATAAACCAAGCTTCCAGTATAATAATAGCCATTCAGCAAATGGTATCTTCAGAAAATTTCGTTTATCAAGCAAATGATTCATATTCACGGTTGAAAGCAACCTTTGGATATCCTTTCCTGAATAGCCTGCAGCAATTAAAGCGGCCACAATGGATCCTGCACTCGTTCCTGCGGTCTGATTAATTACAAATCCTCGATCCTCTAATACCTGAAGAGCTCCTACCATAGCAAAGCCCTTTATACCTCCTCCTGAAAACACTCCATCAATAATCATTCCTTACCCTCCCCATTTCGGGTCCTATTACAATTTAATCAAGGTAAAGGATGATTATGACTTTTTAAATTTTTTACGTAAAATACTGAACCACTGAATCTGGGAAGTATTCTTTCACATATCCTCTTATAACCGTCTCTAATTCGGCTGCTTCTTCCGTTTTATAGACATACTTCCCAATCCCGTACCGCCCCCATTTATATTTCCGTTTTGATTCATCAAGTTGAAGTTTTGATTTAGGATAATTTTTTTCAATGACCTTTTTGGCTGGGCCTGTGAACCGATGCTGAATTAACTCAAAGGTTAATCCTGGTATCTCTACTCCTTCTAATGCAGCTGAAAGTCGTTCAAAGAGCTCTCTGTAGCCTGCCTGCCAATCATCGTGCCTGTAGATCGGCGCCACGATAAAGCCAAGCGGATAACCCGCCTTTGCTACTTTACGGGCAGCTTCCATTCTTTCTTCAAAGCTAGATGTTCCCGGTTCAAAATTCTTGATGACGTATCGAGAATTAATACTAAAGCGAAAACGTGTCTTCCCATTATGCTTCGCATCAAGTAAATGATCGACATGATGAAATTTGGTCACGAAACGCAGCTGGCCATATTCAGTTTGACCGATAAACTCAATCGTTTTTTTAAGTGAATGTGTTAAATGATCAATTCCAACAATATCTGATGTACAAGCGGCCTCAAATCGGGTAATTTCCGGCTTCCGCTCATCCATATATCCTTGAGCCGCTGCAAAGATTTCATCTAAGTTGACGTATGTCCGTATATACGGCTTCGAACCAAGGGTCGTTTGCAAATAACAGTAATGACAATGTCCCATACAGCCTGTCGCTAGCGGGATGGCATATTCCGCTGAAGGCTTGGATGTATCAAACTTCAAGGTTTTTCTTATTCCGACGACAAGTGTTGATTTGGCAACCCGATACTTTTGAAAATCATTGTCACCTGGAAGGTCTCGAATCTGATTATGTGAGGTCGTCTGCCTGATCTCTGTTCCTAATTGTTCAAACTTTTCCTTTAATTCACGGCCAAGCGGATACTCGAGAGCACGGGGCTCAATATAGACTAATTGCGGGCTAAATGGTTTCATGACATTCCTCCATTCCATTCGAATGATAAATATCTAACTACATAGAAATAGTTTTTTCATTTTTTTAATTGTTATGTATCATGCTGTTTAAAACAATCTATATCTAGAATTCACCGACTCTCCTTATCATGTCCTGAACACTCACAGATATCGAGAAAGAGCTGAAACAAAAAAAATCCTCCGGAATTGTTTCCGGAGGATTTTTCTGTGTACTCTTTATTTTACAAGCCGCATTTAAGCTGTGCGCCGCAGTTTGTACATGTATTACAGCCGCCCATTTCTTGAATCTCGCCTTTGCGGCATACTGGGCAGGTATTGCCGACTTCAGAACCAATTGTCACATTTGTAGATCGTAATTCATTAATCGTATCGACAAGGACAACCTTTTTCTTTTCTTCAACAACAGCTTCTTCCTTTGTATCAGAGAAGACATTCTCTTCTGCTTTTAACGTCAGAACCTGACTGTCACGGCTGCCATCGACATAGACAGTACCGCCTTTCGCTCCGCCTTTGTATAGACGTTGGTATACCTGTTCAACTTGTTCTACGGTATAGCCCTTTGGTGCATTAACCGTTTTACTAATAGAGCTGTCAATCCAGCGTTGAATGATACATTGAACATCAGCATGTGCTTCAGGTGATAATTCCATTGACGATACGAACCATTCAGGAAGTTTATTTGGATCTGCTTCTGGATGTTGATCCAAGTATTCTTGAACAATATCTGCTTTCACTTCAATGAATTTTCCTAAGCGACCGCTGCGGAAATACGTAAAGGAGAAGTATGGCTCAAGACCTGTTGAAACCCCAACCATTGTTCCGGTACTGCCTGTAGGTGCAACCGTTAATAAATGTGAGTTTCTAATTCCATGTTCAGTAATGCTGGCACGGATATCTTCAGGCATTTTTTTCATAAAGCCTGTATTGATAAAACGATTCCGCAGCTCTGCTTCTTCCGTTTCACTTTCACTAGTTAAGAATGGGAAACTTCCCTTTTCCTCTGCAAGCTTAACAGAAGTCCGGTACGCTGTTTCAGCTATCGTTTCAAATACTTTATCTACCAGCATATTGCCTGCTTCAGAACCATATTCTGTTTCACAATAAATAAGCAGATCGTGAAGGCCCATTACCCCTAGTCCAACACGGCGTTCTCCTAATGCTTGGTGTTTGTTTTCTGCTAAGAAGTAAGGCGTGGCATCGATGACATTATCCTGCATCCTGACTCCAACCTCAACCGTTTGTTTTAATTTCTCAAAGTTTACGGTTTTAGTCTCTTTGTCAGCCATTTCTGCAAGATTGACTGCTGCAAGATTACACACCGAATAAGGTGCTAGAGGCTGTTCTCCACAAGGGTTTGTTGCCACTACTTGCTGACCGTATGCTTTCGCATTTGTCATGTCATTCGCATTATCGATAAAGAA
>NZ_JAZVJO010000098.1:0-2735 GCF_059453735.1 Peribacillus sp.
TGCAAGGCGGGCTTTGCTGCGTTCTGGCTGTTCTTTGTCTAATACTTTATCTGCATTGTAGAAACTATGGAAAGTAGAGGCTAATTCATAAATATAATTAGTCATACGATGCGGCATCCGTTTGTCTGCTGCATCCGCAATAACCTGTGGGAATTCGCCAAGCTTCTTCAATAGCTCGATTTCTTTTTCACTTGAGATAAGGCTGAAATCTACATTTTCATCATACTTAATCTGCGATTCTTCGCCTTGACGCAAGATGCTGCAAATCCGAGCATGAGCGTATTGTGCGTAATAGACTGGATTATCATTCGATTGAGAGACTGCAAGATCTAAATCAAAATCTAAATGCGTATCAGCACTTCTCATTGCAAAGAAGTAACGCGTAGCATCTAATCCAACCTCATCAATGAGATCGCGCATTGTTACAGCTTTTCCTGTACGTTTACTCATTTTCATTTTTTCGCCGTCTTTGAATAAATGAACAAGTTGAATAATCTCTACTTCCAGCTGTTCTTTATTAAAGCCAAGTGCTTGGATAGCTGCTTTCATACGCGGGATATAGCCATGATGGTCAGCACCCCAAACATTGATCAGCGTTTCGAATCCACGTTCTAATTTATTACGATGGTAAGCAATATCCGGTAAAAGATACGTAAACGAACCATCTTGTTTAATTAGAACACGGTCCTTATCGTCTCCAAGCGCCGATGAACGGAACCAAGTTGCGCCACCTTCTTCGAAAATATGACCTCTTTCTCTCAATTCAGAAAGAGCTTCTTCAATTTTCCCATCTTTATAAAGCGAAGTTTCTGAATACCAAACATCAAAGCGAACGCGGAAATTCTCAAGATCTTCTTTTAATTTCGCCATTTCGTATTTCAGGCCGTATTCACGGAAAAAGCCAAAACGTACATCTTCAGCAACCGTTACATATTTATCGCCATAATCAGCAACGAGCTGCTTACCGATGCCAATAATATCAGCACCATGGTACCCATCTTCAGGCATTGGCGTGTCCATTCCAAGTGCTTGGAAATAACGAGCTTCAATGGAACGAGCTAAATTATTAATTTGATTTCCAGCATCATTAATATAGTATTCGCGTGATACATCATATCCTGCTTTTGCAAGGACATTACATAATGTATCCCCTACTGCCGCTCCACGAGCATGACCTAAATGCAAGTCGCCTGTAGGATTAGCTGATACAAACTCAACTTGGATTTTTTCCTTCTTACCAAAGTCACTTTCACCATATGCTTCTTTAGCGTCTAGGATCACTGGAATTAATTCTGTTAAATACGCATTGTCCATGTAAAAGTTAATGAAACCAGGACCAGCAATTTCAATTTTCTCAATGGATGCCTTCGAACGGTCAAAGTTCTCAATAATCGCTTCCGCAATAGCACGAGGTGCTTTTTTAGCCACTCTTGCTAACTGCATAGCCATATTCGTAGAATAATCACCGTGTGATTTCTCTTTAGGAAGCTCTAGAATTACTGACGGAATTTGTTCTTCTGTTGCTAATCCAGCTTTAATCGCTGCATCTTTGATTTCTTGTTTTAACTTCTCTTGCACTTGTTCAACAATATTCATCTCTTACGCTTCCTCCTTATAGTTCAAATTCAATTCATATTGCCCCGGTTCTCCGCCCTGTACATCAAGTGTATACCGAAGTCGTAAAACCCCTTCATTGGTATTCTCGTTCCACAGATGCTCAATCGACTCTGTCTGAGTACGCATGGGTAAAGTTCCATATATACTTTCATAATGCCCGTTCGTAATTTCCGATGGGCGAAAAAGCTGCCTCATTTTAACCGCGCCATTTCTTAATAAAAGCGTTTCATACTCTTTAAACTTAATTGTTGTTTGTGTATCCCCTGCTTCTGTTTTTTCAGCATACTGAAAATACAGAGCAGAGCCTTTCCTAAACTTCAAACCAGAAGTCTTCACTTCAAAGTTCTCCGTTACACCCTCGTGCATAATCTTCGTTTGAAGAACAACTTTTATCTTTTGTTGTTTATTTTCATGAAGAGACAAACGTCACACATCCTTCATTTTCTCTAATAACCTTATAAGTATAAATTTTCTCGAGACAAGTTTCAACTTGAACTCGAATTTCTACCATTTTTCACGAATTACTTTTTATCCATACCTTATTTTTAAAAACCACTAGTTTTACTTGAAAAGTTCTGTGGCGCAGCTAATTTAGCCCAAAGAACAAAAATTACTCTCTTTCTTTTCAAAAAAGTGTATCTTCTGCTCTTTTGGCTTGAAAAGGTCGTTTGATCCGTCATGGCGAGGCTGTAATTTTACTATTCAACAGCTGATTCGGCCCATTCTGCTTTTGATTCGGCCCTTTTTGCCTATCATTCGGCCCAAACGTGTAAACATTCGTCCCTTTCTCCGATTGATTCGGCCCATCAAGCAAAATTACTCTCTTTCTTTTCAAAAAAAGTGTATCTTCTGCTCTTTTGGGCTGGAAAGGTCGTTTGATCCGTCATGGCGAGGCTGTAATTTCACTAATCAGCAGCTGATTCGGCCCTTCTTGCTGTTTATTCGTCTCTTTTTGCATTCATTCGGCCCAAACGTGGAAACATTCGGCCCTTTTTCTAGATGATTCGGCCCATCAAGCAAAACTGCTCTTTTTCTTTTCAAAAAAAGTGTATCTTCTGCTCTTTTGGCTTGAAAAGGTCGTTTGATCCGTCATGGCGAGGCTGTAATTTCACTATTCA
>NZ_JAZVJO010000099.1:0-18385 GCF_059453735.1 Peribacillus sp.
GTTGTTTAATTTTACCTTAAAGGAGAAAGACGATTGTGACAAGTTCTTATATCAGCTTATTCCAGAGGCAGCAAAATAAAACAGGGAAGGTCTCATCCCTTTTTTTAGTTAGGACAGTTCCGTCCGAGTTAACATTATCTTTTTATTGTATTGTTCAATCAGAAAGCCATTTGCGAGAATGAACACCAAAGTTCCGATCCCGAGACCAATAAATTGATGGAAAACAAAAGAGAAAATGGTGCAGATGGTGAGTGGAATGCTCAGACAGATAATCGTACCGAGAGAGAAACTTTTTGCCAGACGAGCAAAGGCTTGAAGAAGGTAATCAAAGGGCAAAAGAACTCGGCTGATTTGAATGTAGATCGAGATTGCAGCAGCCACTCCATTCATCCCGATTAGCGTATAAAGACCCCGAACCCAGATTTGGTCGGGAGTATAAATGAAATGATGAATGTTAACAAACACATCAATTAAAAGGCCAAAGAAAACGGCAAGGAGTAAACTTTTTATAATGAGTCCCACAGAAAAACGGCTGCCCATCAATGTTGTTAGCAGCAGTGAAAATAACTGTAGAACAACCGTGCATAGTCCTATCGAGAGTGGGATTACCGCTGCAAGATTTTGGCTGGCGGCTGCCCAAGGAGCAGAGCCAAGATGAGCGACAATCATAAAACTATTTCCTAGTGCATTTAGTGTTAATGATCCCAAAAACCATAGTAATAGATACGTTTTTTTCAATTGAAAGCCAATCCCTTCTCCTTTAAATCATACTCCTGTTTTTATAAAAATTGAATGGATATGATTGCTGCTTCGCGTAATGTACCTTTCTTTGTTAGTATGTGAATAATAGATGAAAAAAAGAAGGAGATGCGGCATTGGATTTTTTAGATAAATTAGAACCGTATTTGGAAACAGAAGATACTATCTTACAAACATTTTTAGTAGAGGCTTTGCAGGATTATCCTTTCGTACCAGAAGAATGGACGGTCCGTCTGATAAATGAAGCACTTAGTTCGAGGGAAAAGGAAGTCAATATCTTAACGAGAATTTACAAGCATAGGCTTAATGATGAGGCAGTAAAGTTATTAATTAAAGGGGCAAAGAGTGCTCATCCAAGAAACCTTTCTCTATACGTGAACTTATTGGAATCGGTTCGTCCGAAAGAAGCAATGAAGTACCGTCAAGAATTAGCACCATTTTTTGATGAGAATAAATGGGCGTTCTATAAAACGTTAGAAGATGGCGGAGAGGAGGCCGTTTGGGAGCAGTATGGGGAATTGTTGGCGCGATTAGAAACCGAAGAGCGCTTTTCTCAAGAAGTATACAATCAAGCTAAAATGACGGTAGAGGTCTTGGTTGAAAAAGGCTGGATGGATGACCTTGAAATTGCGGCCGTGTTAAACCAAGATCTAAATGAAGACTATTTTTCTTTTGCAGGCATTCTGATTTTCCATGTTATCGGATTGATGAACGAGACAAAGTATATTCCTTTGCTTGCTAATTTACTGCTTCGTGACGAGGACTTATTAGTTGAGGCAGTGTCTGATACGTTGATTAAATTCCAAAGTAAAGAGGTCATTCAAGCCGTTGTGCCTTATCTAGAAGATCCAGACTGTCTTGTTTTTGGTACGAGTATTCTTGGGAATAGTAAAATTCCAGAAGCAGAGGATGAGCTAGTAAAGCTCCTTTCAACAATAGAGGATTATGATGATAAGGGATTAGCTATAGAAGGAATATGTATTCAACTTTCAGATAAAAAATATCCTGAAATGGATGCCTATTTGATGGATGGAGGCAGTGATTTGCTAGTTGATATTGACGTGCTTGCTTATGGCTATTACACGTTAATGAGCAAGGAGCATCCTCAACTAAAAAATTGGAAGAAAAATGCTCTACAACTACAAGATGAAAGTCTGCAAATCCCAGTTGAAGAATCGGAAAAGATAAAAGTAGGAAGAAACGATCCCTGCCCATGCCACAGCGGAAAAAAATATAAAAAATGTTGTGGAAAATAAGTAAAAAAGCTGCCTATTGGCAGCTTTTTTACTGTTAACTTATTCATCTTCTTCAATCGCTGGGTTGGCCCAAACAGAGACACTTCCTCCATTAACAGGAAAGGTAGCCCAGCCATCTTCTTCAATCGTAATTCGTTCGTCCATCTTAGTAGTGAGATCCGTCCAGACTTCTCCAGCTCTTGCTTCTCCTACGTACATTCTTTTAATCCCTGGTTCGCCATTTGCAATCACAGTGGCACAGCCCGAATGAGGAATTTCAGGAACGCCCATTCTAACCCAGCCAATCGTGTTTGGATGATCAAAATAATCTTCTTGGTCCCCATATGCTTTGTGGTAGCGTGCAAACATAAGACGATCAATATCATCTTTTTTACCATCGACAGGTACAGGCCCGCCAATTCCATAATAATCTCCATAGAAGATACATGGATAACTGTCACGGCGTAATAAGATTAAGGCGTAGGCACTTGGTTTAAACCAGTCTTCTACCCATGATTCCAGCGATTCGTGAGGTTGAGAATCATGGTTATCTACAAAGGTAACAGCATTTGTAGGATGACTTTGTACAAGGGTATCGTTAAAAATGGTTGATAAATCAAATGCGCCGCCTTCTTTACCGGCTTTGCAGAATTTATAATGAAGCGCAACATCAAATAAATCAATCTTATAATTTGTTTTATTTAGATAATTACGGCAGGCTTGAAGATCTGAATGCCAAAACTCCCCGATCAGGTAAAAGTTTTTTTCTGTAATATGATCTAATATTTCATGGGAAAATTGACTGATAAATTTAGTATTAATATGCTTAATTGCGTCAAGGCGAAAGCCATCACAATTTGTCGTTTCAACAAGCCATTTTGCCCAGGCAATCATTTCATCAATAACTACGGGGTTATTGTAATCAATATTAGCGAACATGAGGTAGTCGTAATTACCAAACTCGTCATCTACATGTTCATTCCACGCACTGTTTCCACCAATTTTGAAAATACCCGTTTTACCTGTTTTTTGATCATAATCCGTGCCGTTAAAGTGAGTTGAATTCCACGTAAAGGAAGAGTAATTTCCGCCTCGTCCAGGAAAATCAAATTTCGTCCATCCTTCAATCTCAAAGGGTTCAGAAATTTCTTCATTTCGGTTCATTGGATTAACTTCTACGACCTCAAAGGTTTCCGTCTCATCGGCTCCAGCCTTATGGTTCATGACCAAATCGATATAGACGGAGAGCTTATGCTCGTGACAAGCTTCAATAGCATCGAATAGCTCTTGTTTCGTCCCGTACTTTGTACGAACGGTACCTTTTTGATCAAATTCTCCGAGGTCATAGCCATCATAAATGCCATATCCATTATCATCGCCTGACTGACCCTTTGTTACTGGAGGGACCCAAATGGAATCAATACCGATTTTCCTTAGTTCAGGAGCTGCTTCTTTTAAACGTTTCCAATGAAGACCATCAGCCGGTACGTGCCATTCGAAAAATTGCATAATTGTATGATTTCGTTCCATGCCCCTATCCACTCCGCTCTATTACCAATTATTAATTTTATTTACAGGTATTGTATGATTTATATATGTACCCGGTCATAAGAAAGGGTAAACGTAAGCTGTTTTTTGGAAAGAAGGCAGTTTTAGAAGGTAACTAAACTGAACGTACATGAACAAAATGAAAGGTGCGTGAAAACAGTCTCTTTTTTGAAAGTGTTTATTTCATACATTCGGTATCTAGGCTTGATATCCTTTAAATCTTTTCAGATAGAATCTTTAGAATTGTTCAGATGGTCATTTTGCTTGGTATCGCATATGCTGCAGGGATCGGGATTTCAGTTGTCTTTATGGAAAATGAAGCTATCATCTATCTTTTAACACAAATTGGGAAGTTCAATCGGATTGTCCGCTATACAGATGAATTAGTAATACGGATGAAATGTTTAAACGCTTCAAACAGGGGATACCTCTCGCCATACAGAAGGATCAAGGTTAGGACTTGCCACTGCTAAATCCATTGTTGACCTCCATGGTGGAACCCTTAACATTGATGTGGATGGCGATTTATTTAAGGCCGTCGTGAAACTTGATTTAGGGGGAATAGGAAGATAGCTGGGAGAGAAACATTCTCTTCCGGTTTTTTTGTATAAGGAGAGAAAAGGCTTTCGACGTTTTCTTGAAAACCTAGGGTTGTTGAAAAAATGTCTTTTAAGTTCAATCTAAAGCAGCAAATCAGCCTACATAAAGAATAAATACATAAAAAAACCGATCTGGTGCATACGTTGCGGGGTGTTTTCAGCATCTTAGTATCTGTTACTGTGCAAACTGGAAGAAAAAGTGTGCAAAGTAGGCGGTTTTCTGTGCATTTGGAGTTAGATGATGTGCAGAACCGGTTAATTTCTGTGCACTTCAGCCCATTTATTGCGCGGAAGGAACTTTCTTCATAATGAAGGATTTTTAAAATAACCTTAAGAATACTTTCAAGATAAGAATTAATGGTTGTAAAAACGGTAAATGCATGGTAAAGTGGTTTGTGGAAACGGTTACATAAGGAAAGAGAGTTGAGGGAATTGGTCACAATCAGGGATGTTGCAAAAGAAGCGGGAGTTTCTGTTGCTACGGTATCAAGAGTCATTAATGGAAGCGGATATGCACATATAGATACGAAGAAGGCAGTAGAACTTGCGGTTAGTAAGCTTCAGTATAAACCCAACGAAGTAGCCCGCTCTCTTTATAAGCGCAAATCTAAATTAATTGGCCTCATACTCCCTGATATTACTAATCCTTTTTTCCCTGAATTATCTCGAGGGGTTGAAGATTATCTTCAGCGGAGAGGTTACCGTTTAATCATTGGTAATAGCGATGGTAAACAGGAAAAAGAACGAGAATATATTAATACATTCTCTCAAAATAACATCATTGGTATCATTGCTTCAACAAGTGAGTATAATGATCGGAATTACCATGATCTAAGTATGCCAGTTGTACTGTTAGACCGGACTACAGAGGATCTTCCAGCCGTTTATGCGGACCAACATGCTGGGGGGAAACTTGCTGCCGCTACATTAATGGAGAGAGGCAGTAAAGAGATTACCCTTGTAAGAGGACCAATTACGATTAAGCCAGTTCGGGAACGCTATCAATCTGCTTTAGAGATGATTCAAAATACAGAAGGTGTAAACGTTCAGGTTCTTGATTCAACGTTATCCTTTCAGGGAGCAAAGAGCTGTGCAAAGGAATTATTTAAAAAATATCCGAAGACAGATGGAGTGATAGCATGTAATGATATTGTTGCTTCAGCCATTCTTCAAGAAGGACTGAGGTTGGGAAGACGAATTCCTGAAGACCTGCAGATTATTGGCTATGATGATATTCCAATGTGTGCCCTGATGTATCCCGCTCTATCTACAATCAGACAGCCGGCTTATGAAATGGGAGAAGTTGCAGCAGAATCATTAATTAAAATGATAAATAAGGAACAGCTTATCGAACAACATATAAAATTGGACGTTACTTTTATCGATAGACAAACAACACGAAAGGGGATGTAAACATGGTAAAGATAGCAGTCGTGGGCAGCTCATCAATGGATTTAGTTGTCACATCCGAAAAAAGACCAGCAGCTGGAGAAACGGTATTAGGTGAAGGGTTTAGCACTGTACCAGGAGGAAAAGGAGCAAATCAAGCAGTAGCAGCTGCGCGGCTTGGTGCTGAAGTGACTATGATTGGCAGAGTTGGCGATGATGTTTACGGGTCAACTATTCTAAAGAATTTAAATTTAAATGGAGTAAATACAAGCTATGTGGAACCCGTTACAGATAGTGCATCAGGTACTGCCCATATCACGCTTGCAGAAGGGGACAATAGTATCATTGTGGTGAAGGGCGCCAATGATTGGATTACTCCTGAGTATGTCCAAAAGGCAAGTGCAGCCATTAAAGATGCGGATATCGTGATGATTCAGCAAGAAATTCCTGAGGAAACGGTAGAATATACGGCTCGTTTATGTAAAGAGTTGGGGAAAAAATTATTGTTAAATCCTGCACCAGCTAGATTACTAAGTGAAGAAGTCATTGAAAATACGACATATCTGACACCAAACGAACATGAATGTTCCATTTTGTTTGCTGGGATTAATAGAACAGAAATATTAAAAAAATACCCAAATAAGCTTTTCATCACTGAGGGTGAAAAAGGGGTTCGTTATTTTGATGGAAGTATTGAAAAAGTGATTCCTAGTTTCTCAGTGAAAGCAGTAGACACAACGGGAGCAGGAGATACCTTTAATGGAGCATTTGCAGTTGCTGTGGCTGAAGGAAAGGGTTATGAAGAAAGTCTAAAGTTTGCCAACAAGGCAGCAGCGATTTCTGTGACAAAGTTTGGTGCACAGGGTGGAATGCCTACAAGAGCTGAGGTCGAAGGGAGTTTAACATGAAACGATACGGAATGTTAAATAGTTCAATTGCCAAGGTCCTTAGTGACCTTGGTCATACAGATTATATTGTAATTGGCGATGCCGGCCTGCCTGTCCCTGATGGCGTACCAAAAATCGATTTAGCAATAACAGCAGGGACGCCATCTTTCGAGACGGTTGTAAGCGCTGTCTTAGATGACATGGTTGTTGAAAAGGTAATCGCAGCTGAAGAAATTGTAGGAAATAACAAAACACAGCATGAATTTATCGAACAAATAACCGAAGATAAGGTCGAATATGTGTCTCACGAAGTGTTTAAGGAACTGACGAAACGGGCGAAGGTCATCATTCGAACCGGCGAGGTAACGCCTTACGCAAATTGCATTTTACAATCCGGGGTATTCTTTTAAGGAACAGGGGTGAACATCATGAAAATTGAAATGCATAATATTTATAAAGCATTCGGACCAAATGAGGTACTAAAAGGCGTGGATTTTAACCTTGAGCCTAATGAAATCCATGCACTTATGGGTGAGAATGGTGCTGGGAAATCAACGTTAATGAATATTTTAACGGGTCTTCATAAATATGATCAAGGCAGGATCGTCATCAACGGTGAGGAGACTCAGTTTAAAGATTCACTCGATGCGGAACAGTGTGGCCTTGCTTTCATTCGTCAGGAATTAAACATCTGGCCTGAAATGACTGTTCTTGAAAACCTTTTCCTTGGCAGAGAATTGGTGAACCGCTATGGGGTTTTAAAAACGAAAGAAATGAAAACGCGTGCAGCTGAGGTATTTTCAAAACTTGATATTTCCCTTCCTTTTGATAAAGAAGCGGGTCTCTGCTCGGTCGGAGAGCAGCAAATGATTGAAATCGCTAAGGCGCTAATGACGGATGCAGAAGTGATTATTATGGACGAGCCCACTGCAGCATTAACAGATCGTGAAATAGAAAAGCTGTTTAAAGTGATGAAGGATCTTACAAGTAAAGGTGTTTCTTTAGTTTATATTTCTCATAGAATGGAAGAAATTTTTGCAATCTGTGATCGCATTACCGTGATGCGTGATGGGATAACA
The DNA here is from genome assembly GCF_059453735.1 of Peribacillus sp. Lineage (NCBI taxonomy): Bacteria > Bacillati > Bacillota > Bacilli > Caryophanales > Bacillaceae > Peribacillus > Peribacillus sp. The sequence goes on from NZ_JAZVJO010000099.1 coordinate 7,497, forward strand.
GTGGATACGAAAGCGATCAAAGATACGAACTTTGATCAAGTTGTTAAGAAAATGGTTGGCCGGGAGCTAGAAGATCGTTTTCCGCAGCGAGAGGCAAATTTAGGGGAAAATGTTCTTGAAGTGGCGGGGCTGACTAGCGGCGGATTGTTCAAAGACATTCATTTTACGGTGCGTAGTGGAGAAATCCTTGGCGTTTCAGGTTTAATGGGTGCCGGTAGAACAGAAATTATGCGTGCTTTATTTGGAATGGACGCTGTGGACAGCGGAGAGGTCAGAGTTGATGGAAAGAAAGTTTCCATTAATAATCCTGCGGAAGCTGTTTCGGCCGGTCTTGCTTTTATAACAGAAAACCGGAAAGAAGAAGGATTAATTCTTGATTTTTCAATCCGTGATAATGTTGGGTTGGCCAATTTGGAGAGTTTTGCTCCGAAAGGGTTAGTTAAGGTAAATGATGAAAAAAAATTCGTCGAAATGATGGTCAAAAGACTGAACGTGAAAACCGTATCGACGGAAACTGTCGTAGGCCAGCTATCAGGCGGCAATCAACAAAAAGTTGTTATAGCAAAATGGATAGGTACATCTCCAAAAATTTTAATTATGGACGAGCCCACCCGTGGAATCGATGTTGGTGCTAAACGAGAAATCTATGAATTAATGAATGAACTCACCAATCGAGGAATGTCTATCATAATGGTCTCTTCTGAACTTCCCGAAATCATCGGAATGAGTGACCGGGTGCTAGTCGTTCATGAAGGAAAGATAACAGGAGAATTGAAGAAGCAGGAAGCAACACAGGAAAAAATTATGGCTTTGGCAACAGGAGGTAACTAGGATGAATAGTCAGGTAAAACTAATGAAAAATAACACTTCGGTATGGCAGAAGTTTGGTCCATTGTTCGCTCTAATTTTATTATTTGCAATTATTACCGTGTTGAATCCATCTTTTCTAACCCCTTTGAACATTATGAATTTATTGCGGCAAATATCCATTAATGCACTGATTGCATTTGGGATGACTTTTATTATTTTGACAGGCGGAATTGATTTATCTGTCGGGTCCATTTTGGCGTTATCCAGTGCCTTGATGGCTGGAATGATGGTTTCAGGAATGGATCCGATATTAGCCATCATAGTCGGAGTCCTTTTAGGAACAATGATGGGTGTTATAAATGGACTGTTAATTACAAAAGGAAAAATGGCTCCATTCATTGCGACGTTGGCTTCCATGACAATCTTCCGCGGGTTGACGCTTGTGTATACAGAAGGTAAACCGATTACGGGTCTTGGTGATTCTTTAGGGTTCCAATTGCTAGGCAGAGGCTATTTCTTTGGATTACCGGTACCTGCCGTGACGATGATTCTAGCTTTCTTTATTCTATGGTTCCTGCTTCATAAAACATCGTTTGGTAGAAAGACATATGCAATTGGCGGGAATGAAAAGGCATCTAGAATTTCTGGAATTAAGGTCGACCGAGTCAAAATCATGATTTATGGATTGGCAGGAACAGTGGCTGCTCTAGCGGGTGCCATTTTAACTTCCCGTCTGAATTCAGCTCAGCCAACAGCTGGTCAATCGTATGAAATGGATGCAATAGCGGCTGTTGTTCTTGGAGGTACCAGTCTTTCAGGTGGTAAGGGAAGAATGTTTGGGACGTTAATTGGGGTCTTGATTATCGGAACCCTGAACAATGGGTTGAATTTACTAGGGGTTTCTTCCTTCTATCAACAAGTGGTGAAGGGGATTGTCATTATTGTAGCGGTGTTATTAGACCGTAAAAAATCAGCATAATAGAGAGGTGTAAGTATGAAAAAAATAGGAGTCTTTTTCATCGTACTTTCGTTAATGGTTCTTTCAGCTTGTTCGATGGAATCAGGATTAATTAAAGAACAACCCAAAAAGGAATCATTACAAGACGTTAAAATCGGCGTGAGTATCTCTACCCTAAACAATCCATTTTTTGTATCTGTAAAAGATGGGATCGTAAAGGAAGCAAAGAAAAAAGGAATGGAAACTGTAGTCGTTGACGCACAGGACGATACATCAAAACAGATAAGCGGCATTGAAGATTTAATCTTAAAAGGGGTCGATGTACTTGTTATCAACCCTACAGATTCAGCGGCCATTTCCTCAAGTGTTTTATCTGCTAATGAAGCGGGAATACCTGTCATTACGATTGACCGTTCTGCAGAAGATGGAGAGGTTGCGACCTTTATTGCTTCCGATAACGTTAGTGGAGGAGAAATGGCTGCAACGTATATTGTTGAACAGCTTGGTGAAGAAGCAAATGTAGTAGAATTAGAAGGCGTTTCAGGAGCATCGGCCACCCGTGAACGCGGGAAAGGCTTCCATAACATTGCCGACAAGCAGCTTAAGGTAGTAACGAGTCAGACAGCTGAATTTGATCGAACTAAAGGGTTAACAGTTATGGAGAATATTCTCCAAGGTAACAAAGATATTCAAGCTGTTTTTGCTCATAATGATGAAATGGCTCTAGGCGCTATCGAAGCGATTCAAGCAGCAGGAAAGGATATCCTTGTTCTTGGCTTTGATGGCACAAAGGATGCCTTGGATGCAGTAAAAGAAGGCAAATTAAATGGCACAGTAGCACAACAGCCAACCTTAATTGGTAAAGAAGCAGTGAATGCAGCTGGGAAGATTCTAAAAGGGGATAAAGTTGAAGAAAATATCTCCGTGCCATTGAAGTTACAAACAAACTAGTAAGGTAAACGCTTATGGAGGATAAAGACAGCCGCAATGATATTCATTGCGGCTGTTTGGAATTTATTTCAGGAATTAATAGCAAATAGCTACAGATTGCTTACTATATTTCTGATCCGCAAGACTGCGAAGAAGGAAATGTGCAACATCTGCCCGGCTGATTGCTCGGCCATTCTTTGGAACACCCTTGTAATCCTCTCGGTATGAACCAATTAAAGGACCATCATTTAGACTCATAGGGCGGGCTATCGTCCAGTCAAGCTGGTTAGCTTTAATCGCATCGACGGCCGTACGGTGATCAGCAAGAACCTTACCTAGCAGCTTCATTACTAGTTTTCCTGAAACACCTGGGATTTCTTTGTCAATACCAGCTGAAGCAAGATAGACAATACGCGTTACGTTTTTTTCTTTCATAGCATGTACAATATTCGTACCCATTTCTCCAAGTACAGTTGACTTCATTAAACCAGTATTCGAACCAAGGCAGGAGATGACTGCATCCTGTCCTTCCATTGCGTTGCTTACAGCAGTTCTGTCTAAGGCATCGCCCTCTATAACATGAAGCAAAGGATGTGATGTTTTCAATTTTTGTGGGTTTCGAACAAAAGCCGTAATTTCAAGCCCAGCTTCTAGTGCTTGCTGTACGACGAGCTCGCCTGTCTTTCCTGTTGCGCCAAATAGAATCACTTTCATACGTGTAACCTCCTTATACGTTCTCTTATATGTTTAGTTTATCATCATTATCTCCATTTCCTCAAAAGAATCATAAATAAAGGTTTGAGGGGACGGATCGCAACAAAAAAACTCAACGATTTCGTTGAGTTTTATTAGGTGAAATTTAGATAATACCTTGTACGATCATGGCATCAGCCACTTTAATGAATCCTGCAATGTTTGCACCTGCTAGGAGGTTGCCTGAAAAGCCGTATTCATCAGCGGCCATTACACTTTCGCGGTAGATATTAACCATAATCTGATGGAGTTTTTCATCTACTTCTTCAAATGTCCAAGAAATTCTTGCGCTATTTTGAGCCATTTCAAGGGCAGAGACAGCTACACCGCCAGCGTTAGCGGCTTTTGCTGGAGCGAATAAAATTTGATTAGCTGCATAAACGGAAATCGCCTCAAGTGTAGAAGGCATATTAGCTCCTTCGCCTACTGCAACGACACCATTTGAAACGAGAATTTCTGCTGAAACTTTGTCAATTTCATTTTGTGTAGCACATGGAAGAGCAATGTCACAGGGAACAGTCCATATGTTTTTACAGTCCTCATAGTATTCTGCTTCAGGATGTTGAATAATGTAGTCAGAAATTCTTTTTCTTTCAACTTCTTTCAATTTCTTGACTGTGTCTATATCAATCCCGTTTGGATCGTAAATATATCCATTAGAATCACTGCAGGCCATCACTTTTGCACCGAATTGAGCTGCTTTTTCCATGGCATAAATGGACACATTACCAGATCCGGATACAACCACGGTACTTCCTTTGAAGCTTAATCCTTTATCCTTAAGCATTTCTTCTACGAAATAGACAGTGCCATATCCGGTCGCTTCTGTTCTGGCAAGACTTCCACCATAGCCAAGGCCTTTTCCTGTGAGTACGCCTGCCTCGTATCCGCCGCGCAGTCGTTTGTACTGTCCGAATAAGTAACCAATTTCGCGAGCGCCTACACCGATATCGCCCGCGGGAATATCCAGGTCCGGTCCAATGTATCGGCTAAGCTCTGTCATAAAGCTTTGCGTAAATCTCATCACTTCTGCATCTGATTTTCCTTTCGGATCAAAATCAGAGCCGCCTTTTCCGCCGCCAATTGGTTGGCCCGTCAGTGAGTTTTTAAAGATTTGTTCGAACCCGAGGAATTTAATGATGCTTGCATTTACGGAAGGGTGAAAACGCAATCCGCCTTTATATGGTCCAATTGCACTGCTGAATTGCACACGGAAGCCGCGGTTTACGTGTACGGTTCCTTGATCATCCACCCAAGGAACCCGAAAAGTAATGAGGCGTTCAGGCTCTGAAATGCGTTCAAGAATTCCATTCTTCATATAATGTGGATTCTTAGCAAACACTGGAATCAGCGAGTCGAATATTTCTTTTACCGCTTGGAGAAATTCCGCTTCATGAGGATTTCGTTTTACGACCGTATCATATACATTGCTTACATACATACTTGCTGTCTTTAATTCATCTGGTGCAATCTTTACGACGGTTGTCATTAAACAGGCTCCTTTATCAAGTAAATTTAAGTATTTTCTAAAGTCAGTGAACGTTCAATATATTTGCTATTTATCTATTTTATAATTTAAAATCTATCTAAACAATCTGAATATTAGATGGTAATCATGCTTTATTAAGATGGAAGAAGGTAACGTTAGTGGAGCTAAGACAGATTAAGTATTTTATTGAAGTTGCAAAGCGAGAACATATGACAGAAGCATCCACGTCTCTTCATGTCGCACAATCTGCTGTCAGCCGGCAAATATTCAACCTTGAAGCTGAATTGGGCGTTCCTTTATTCTTTAGAGAAGGGCGTAGTATCAGACTGACTCCTATCGGCAAAACATTTCTAGCATTTATGCAGCAAGCTATTAATGTGATTGACCAAGGGGTGCATGAAGTACAGGAAAGCCTTGATCCTGAAAAGGGAACCATTCGAGTTGGTTATCCAAGCAGCTTAGCTTCCTATATGCTGCCAACCGTCATTTCTGCTTTTCGTAAGCAATATCCAGATGTAAAATTCAAGCTTTTACAAGGTTCTTATCATGAATTAATTGAAGAAGTCATAAAAGGGGAAGTCGATATTGCTTTGGTAGCGCCTGTGCCGCGTGGATTAAAAAAAATAAAAGGGCAGGTTTTATTCGTAGATAAGATTGTTGCGCTGCTGTCAACTGAACATCCACTTGCAAATCGGCAAACGATAACACTTAATGATTTAAAAGATGATTCGTTTATTTTATTTCCGGAAGGATTTATTATGAGAGACATGGTCGTGGATGCATGCCAAGAGGCTGGATTTACGCCTCTAACCTCTTTTGAAGGACAAGATATTGATGCCATAAAGGGCTTGGTATCTGCGGGACTGGGGGTAACACTGATTCCAGAAATCACCTTAATTGATAGTCTTCCTCGATCAACCGTGAAAGTATCTTTAACCGGTCCAGCTGTCTCACGGAATGTGGGGGTAATCATTCCAAAAGAGCGAGAATTAATGCCGACAGAACGCATTTTTTATCAATTTTTGACGAACTTTTTTGTGAAATTAAATGGCTTTACGAATTAACAAAAAATATTACGTAGCAGTTGCATCTTATTTAGAAATAACACATCATTACATTGAATACTTGTTTCTAGCTATTTATTTTCTTATAAATAGCTTTTTTATTTTCGTAGTATAAAACTTTCTGTTATTTTCAGAATATTTGTGCTAGTATAATCTTATTTCCCAGCAAGAATCATTTATGTAACAGAAATGATTGTCATCTTAGCATCTAGGAGTGAAAACATGAAAAAAAGTGAGTATGTTATTGATCGGATGTATAAGGCCTCTGGGGGGATTGCGAATGCCGTTCTCGTCACGCTAGGAATCGGGCTATTATTTGAATCATTTGGAAAATACTTTGGATGGGAAACCTTTCTTCTTATTGGCGGGGCGGCAAAAGTATTGCTCGCACCGGCAATGGGGGCTGGAATCGCCTACCAATTAGGCGGTAACTCGTTAGTTATCTTCAGCTCAATGGTATGTGCGTCAGTTGGCGGAGCTGCTATTAGTATAAATCCAGAAGGTGCCATGACGATTGTCACGGGGCAGCCACTTAGTGCGGTAGTAGCTGCTTTGATAGCTACTTATATAGGGAAACGCCTGGTAGGTAAAACAAAACTAGATATGATGGCCGTTCCGATGTCTGCAATCTTAGTTGGGGGTGTGGCAGGAGCGGGCTTAGCAGCTGTTACAACACCATTATTAAATTCCATAAGTTCTCAAATTACGGCAGCAGTCCAAGGATCACCGCTAGTCGGGTCAATGGTTATCGCACTTATTTTTAGCATTCTGCTGATGACGCCCGCGTCCTCTGCCGCACTTGCTATTGCGCTGCAGCTGGATCCAGTTTCAAGTGCCGCAGCTTTAATTGGTTGTACGGTCCAGTTCGTCGGATTTACAGCGATGTCACGAAAGGAGAATGATCTAGGTGGATTTCTGGCCCAGGCAATTGTTACACCAAAGGTTCAATTCCCCAATTTAATTAAGAATCCACGCTTAGTTATTCCGCCTTTCGTAGCAGCCGTTGTCTGTGCTCCGATTGCCACGATGATTTTTGAATTTCAGGTGCCATATGAATTGGGCGGGATGGGGTTAAGTTCTCTCATAGCCCCAATCAGCATTTTAACCAATCAGGGATTGAACGTCTTTTTGATTTATGTAGCGATCGGTATGGTACTCCCGATTATCATTACATTGGTCTTACATCAGGCTTTGAAAACGGTTGGCTGGACAAAAACAGGTGATTTACATATGAAAGTCCAATAATGTAGAAGAAACGCCCTGCATAGCATGGCGTTTCTTCCGTTTGTTGATAGAGTTAATGCTGTAAGGGTATCTCCATCACTTCCTCCTGTATTGAACAAAAGGATGCCGAGAGTCTCTCGACAGCCGGAGGAGAATCCCTGAAAGCGGGGGGCTTCTCTATACCTAGCTCCGTAATTGTTCGAGTACCCTTTGGGCCTCAAGACCGGCAGAAAAGGTAACGAGCTCTGCGTTCTCACCTTCAATCGCTTTTACGAGTTCATCGACAAGTGAAAGGGAGAGACGTTGATCTGCTTCAATAGGCTTAATCTGATCACCAATTTTTCCTCCTTCTATCTTTGACCAATCGAGGAGGGAAAGGGTACCTTTTGTTCCATACGCAGTAAAAGCAATTTGTTCACTTCCAGCTGTATGTGCTATTCCATCTAGTAAGATTGGAATGCCATTATCGACATTTAATACAGCTAGTAGGGCTTCTTCACTTGCCTCTAGATTTTTAGGATAATCGATTCGTTTATTGATCACGTTAACCGGACCAAAAATCTGTTGTATTTGTTGAATGAAATGTATGCCCACTTCGAGAGTAAATCCGCCCTGTTCACGGCTGGCAACCCATGCATTTTGCTGCCATTGTCTCGGCCAGTGAGGAAAACGCATCGTTAGCTCGACACGACGGAGCTCCCCAATGTAGTTTGTCTGGATCAGCTGCGAAAACAATCGGCTTTCTGCTTGATAATGCAACGGGAAATTCATAGCGTGGACGATTGATGCCGCTTGAGCGGCATCATGAAGACTGACTGCTTCTTCCAATGAATTCGCAAGGGGCTTTTCGCATAGAATATGAATGTTTTTTTCGATAACAGCTGAGGCCACCTGATGATGGTATTTTGGTGGAACAGCGACATAGATTAAATCAAACTGCAGCTGTTCGAGCATTTCCTGGTAATTGGTGAAAGGACGTACCTCATAGTTTGCTGCCGTTTTGTTAACGAGATCTTCGAGTTGATCACAAACGGCGGTAATTTGGATTTTCGGATGGCTATTAAATGCATGAAGAATTCGTTGTCCAATTGCACCTAATCCAATAATGCCAGTTCTAATCATTGCTTCTCCACCTTTATATGTAGTGAATTAATTATAATATGATTCAACGAATTTAGATAATTAAAAATAGGGTTTATTTGGTATATACTTATGTGTGTTCAATACAACTTTGCGAAACGTATAGGAAAATGAGATGATAGGGATAGCTAGGTTAATGACTATATAGAACCTGGCGAGAAGGATGAGTAGAATGAAAAAAGAAATCGATGTGAAAATAAAAGGTAAAGTTGCAAAAAAATATCATGATGGCTATCCATTGATTGTGAAAGAGGCAATCGTTAACGTAGATGATTTACAGGAAGAAAGCACAATAGTCCGTCTGGTGGATGATAAAGATAGATTCATCGCCCGCGGCTATTTTGGTAAACAGAATAAGGGCTATGGCTGGGTATTATCGCATAATGAAAAAGAAGAAATTGACCAAGCATTTTTCACTAAAAAAATGGCTTCAGCATGTGCCTATCGTCAACCATTTTTTGAGGATGAAGAAACCACGGCTTTCCGTTTATTTAACGGAGAAGGAGATGGAATTGGCGGCTTTACCATCGATTACTTTGCCGGACATTATGTAATCAATTGGTACAGTGAAGGTATTTATGCGTTTAAGAACTATATTATTGAAGCGTTGCAGCAAGTGGCTGAAGTTAAATCCATTTATGAGAAAACACGCTTCGATACGAAAGGTCAGTATCTTGATGACAATGATTTTGTGTGTGGAGAAGAACCAGAGTTTCCGTTAATGGTTAAAGAAAATGGCGTTCAATTTGCTATCTATTTGAATGACGGTGCCATGGTGGGGGTCTTCCTTGATCAACGTGAGGTACGCAAAACGATTCGTGAACGTTATGCAGCAGATAAACAAGTCCTAAATACGTTTTCTTATACAGGAGCCTTTTCAGTGTTTGCAGCACTTGGCGGTGCGGCTAAGACGACGAGTGTTGATCTTGCTAACCGTAGTCTCCCAAAAACGATTGAACAGCTGAGTATTAATGGAATTGATCATGAAGCGCATAGTATCATTGTGATGGATGTGTTCAAATACTTTAAATATGCCGTTAAGAAAAATCTTAAATTTGATTTGGTCATCCTTGATCCTCCAAGCTTTGCGAAGTCGAAAAAATTCGTCTTTAGTGCTGCAAAGGACTATAAGGATTTAATCAAGGAAACCATTGCGATTACTGAAGATAACGGTGTTATTGTTGCTTCTACCAACAGCAGCGGTTTTGATATGAAAAAATTCAAAGGCTTTATTGCGACTGCATTCAAGGAAACGGGCGGTACCTATCAAATTCTTGAATCATATACATTGCCTCAGGATTTTAAAACCATCCCTGAATACCGTGAAGGAAACTACTTAAAGGTAGTATTTATTAAAAAAATCACAGGCTGATCTTTTTACCCTCTTTTAAAGACATGAACAGCAAATTCTTTTGCTGTTCATGTCTTTTTTTATTTAGTAAAACATTACTTGATTTTTACTAAAATTACTGAATAGTGTTATACTAATCATGAAGGCGCTTTCTAAAAAGGACAGCAAGTGTGCGGTAAATGATTATTAGGAGGGAATTTATGAACAGTAAGGTATTAGTTGAAAAGTTTAAAGAATTGTTTGGGCATGGTCAGTATAGATTGTTTTTTGCACCAGGACGGATTAATTTAATTGGTGAACATACGGATTATAACGGCGGATATGTGTTTCCTTGTGCGATTACCAAAGGTACTTATGCGTTCGCAGCGAAGCGCAAGGATACTAAAATTAGAATGTACTCGCTGAATTTTGAGGAAGCGGGAGTCATTGAGTTTGACATCGACCAATTGGACTTTGATGAACAGCATCAGTGGGCGAATTATCCTAAGGGTGTCATCCGATATTTAAAGGCAGAAGGATATGGTTTGGAAAATGGACTTGATATCCTTTACTTTGGTACTATTCCGAACGGAGCTGGATTATCATCATCTGCATCTATTGAAATGGTTACCGGGGTTTTGCTTGAGAAGCTCTTTTCGCATAGTATCGATCGAATTGAACTAGTGAAACTTGGACAGCGAGTTGAAAATGAATTTATTGGGGTTAATAGTGGGATTATGGACCAATTCGCAGTTGGAATGTGTAAAAAAAATGCAGCTGTTTTGTTAAACTGTGAAACGCTCGACTATGAATACGCACCGATTGAATTGGTTGACCATGGAATTTTAATCATGAATACAAATAAAAGAAGAGAGTTAGCTGAATCCAAATATAATGAGCGGAGAAGGGAATGTGAGGCAGCACTCGAAGTACTTCGGAAATCGATAGACATTAATGAGTTATGCTCTTTGAATCTAGAACAATTTGAACAATACAAAGACACGATTAAAGATGAAGTTATTCGGAAAAGAGCTCGTCATGCGGTCTATGAAAACAGCAGGACGCTGCAAGCGATGTCCGCCTTAAAGCTAGGAAACTTAACTGAGTTTGGAAGATTAATGGACGAATCGCATACGTCACTGAAAGAAGATTATGAGGTTACAGGAAAAGAGTTAGATACCCTTGTTGCAG
>NZ_JAZVJO010000100.1:0-2800 GCF_059453735.1 Peribacillus sp.
GTATTTCTGAGCTTCATAAACAATTACATAACAAAGAAATCACTGTTACGGACCTTGTTCATGAATCCTATACACGAATCAACGAAGTAGAAGATAAGGTTAAAGCGTTTCTTACATTAGATGAAGAAAATGCACGCAAAAAAGCTAAACAATTAGATGAAATGGTTACGAAAGAAAATAGCGGGAATGTTTTGTTTGGAATGCCTATCGGTGTGAAGGATAATATCGTCACAAAGAATCTTCGTACAACCTGCGGAAGTAAAATCCTTGAAAACTTTGACCCGATTTATGATGCAACGGTCGTCCAAAAACTTCAGCAAGCTGAAACCATTACCATTGGGAAGTTGAACATGGATGAATTTGCGATGGGTTCTTCCAATGAAAACTCTGCATACCAAGCAACACGTAATCCATGGAATCTTGATCATGTTCCAGGCGGATCTTCAGGCGGCTCGGCTGCAGCTGTAGCAGCTGGTGAAGTTCCCTTTTCCCTTGGCTCTGATACAGGCGGTTCCATTCGTCAGCCCGCAGCGTACTGTGGTGTAGTCGGCCTAAAACCTACCTATGGTCGTGTATCACGTTTTGGTCTAGTAGCATTCGCTTCTTCTCTTGACCAAATTGGTCCAGTTACCAGAACAGTTGAAGATAATGCTTACTTACTGCAAGCAATATCCGGTGTTGATCCAATGGACTCTACATCAGCGAACGTTAATGTACCCGATTTTTTAAGCGCGTTAACGGGAGACGTTAAAGGCTTGAAAATCGCGGTGCCAAAAGAATATTTAGGAGAAGGTGTAAGTGAAGAGGTACGCGGCTCAGTACTTGACGCCTTGAAGGTACTTGAACAATTAGGAGCGAAGTGGGAAGAAGTATCTCTACCGCATTCGAAATATGCACTTGCTGCGTATTATCTATTGTCATCTTCAGAAGCTTCTGCCAATCTATCCCGTTTTGATGGCGTTCGATATGGTTACAGAACAGATAATGCGGCTAATTTATTAGAAATGTACAAGCAGACTCGTGCGGAGGGCTTTGGTGACGAAGTGAAACGCCGGATTATGCTTGGAACGTTCTCATTAAGTTCTGGCTACTATGATGCTTATTACAAAAAGGCACAAAAAGTTCGTACATTAATTAAGCAAGACTTTGAAGATGTCTTCCAAAAATATGATGTCATTATTGGACCAACAACGCCTACACCTGCATTTAAAATTGGTGAAAAAATTGACGATCCATTAACGATGTATGCAAATGATATCTTAACAATACCTGTAAATCTTGCGGGAGTTCCAGGAATCTCCGTGCCATGCGGATTCTCTAAAGAAGGTCTGCCTCTTGGTTTACAAATTATCGGTAAACACTTTGATGAGAGTACGGTATACCGCACAGCTCACGCCTATGAACAGGCAACGGCTCATCATAAGCAATTTCCAACACTGTAAGGGGTGAATATCATGACATTTGAAACCGTAATCGGCCTTGAGGTACACGTAGAGCTTAAAACAGATTCGAAAATTTTCTCGTCTAGTCCGAACCATTTTGGAGCAGAACCTAATACTAATACCAGCGTGATTGACCTTGGATATCCAGGTGTTCTGCCTGTATTGAACAAAAAAGTCGTGGATTATGCTATGAAAGCCTCTCTTGCTTTAAATTGTGAAGTGGCAGAAGTGACTAAATTCGACCGGAAGAACTATTTTTACCCGGATAATCCCAAAGCGTATCAAATCTCTCAATTTGACAAACCAATTGGTGAGAATGGCTGGGTAGAAATCGAAGTAAACGGCGTTAAAAAGAAAATTGGAATTACCCGCATTCACATGGAAGAAGATGCAGGTAAGCTATCACATACTTTTACCGGCTCACTTTGTGATTACAATCGTCAAGGTACACCATTGATTGAAATCGTGTCGGAACCCGATATTACTTCTCCTGAAGAAGCTTACGCATATTTAGAAAAAGTAAAATCGATCATTCAATATACTGGAGTGTCAGATTGTAAAATGGAAGAGGGATCATTACGTTGTGATGCGAATATCTCTCTTCGTCCTGCTGGACAAAAGGAATTTGGTACGAAAACGGAGCTCAAAAACTTGAACTCTTTTAACTTCGTTCGAAAAGGTCTTGAACACGAAGAAATTCGTCAGGCTGATATTCTAGAGTCAGGTGGAATTATTGAACAAGAAACACGCAGATTTGATGAAGCAACAGGGAAAACCATTCTAATGCGCGTTAAAGAAGGTTCAGATGATTATCGTTATTTCCCTGAACCGGATTTACTCGATATATATATCGATGAAGAATGGAAAGCGAGAATTCAAGCTGAGATTCCAGAGCTGCCGGATGCTCGGAAGAAACGTTATGTAGAAGAGTTCGGGCTGCCTGCTTATGATTCTGCTGTTTTAACTGTGTCAAAAGAAACAGCAGATTTCTTTGAAGCAGCTGTTTCAGCCGGCGCAGATGCTAAACAGGCTTCCAATTGGATTATGGGAGAATTATCAGCCTATCTAAATGCTGAAGGAAAAGAGCTTCATGAGCTTGCACTTACGGCAGAAGGACTTGCTGGGATGATTAAGCTGATTGAAAATGGAACCATATCCTCTAAAATAGCTAAGAAAGTATTTAAGGAATTAGCTGAACATGGCGGCGATGCTGAAACGATTGTAAAAGAAAAAGGTCTTGTCCAAATTTCTGATGAAGGTGCCTTGCTGAAAGCAGTAAGTGAAGCACTTGATAATAATCCACAGTCTATTGAAGATTTCAAGGCTGGGAAACAAAAAGCAATTGGCTTCCTTGTCGG
>NZ_JAZVJO010000101.1:0-1552 GCF_059453735.1 Peribacillus sp.
CCAATCTATGTGCTTGATCAATTAAGTGATGAAAAAAATAAAGACAGTCAGTGGATTGATGAAATTGCCTTGAATGAGGGGATGCGTCGACTTAATGAACGAGAAAAAATGATACTTAAAAAGAGGTTCTTCCAAGGAAAAACCCAAATGGAAGTGGCTGATGAAATTGGAATTTCTCAGGCGCAGGTTTCGAGATTAGAAAAAGCTGCGATTCGTCAGATGAATAAAAATATCCAGCATTGATAAAGGGGAAGGCATCCATATGGATGCCTTTTTTATGTTCTTTATTATTGATACTCTTCTGTGTTCGTAATTATGAAAGTTTTTGTAAAACCCTCATGTTATTGCCTATCTGTCATATCATTTAAGTAACAAGGAATGGAAGAGGGATTTTAAAAGGGTTTATGGTACACTAGAAAAAAACAGTGAGGTAGGTACTATGAAAGAACCATTTATTAAAAAAGAAAATCAATACCTTGTATTGGATAGTTGGACAAAACTAGATCCGCGATTAATTGCCGGAGTTACGACAAAAAACGGCGGCATAAGTATAGGTGACTTTCAACAGCTTAACACAGCATTTCATGTAAATGATGCTGAATCGGTTGTTGTAGAAAATCGAGAGATAGTATCAAAAAAACTTGAAATACCGCTTACAGATTGGGTGGGGGCAGAACAGACACATGAAACACATATTGAAAAGATTACCAGCCTGCATAGGGGGTCTGGGTCAAGTGACTATGAGTCAGCCTTGAAGGCTACGGATGGCATGTATACCGATAAACGTCAGCTGTTATTAACGCTCTGCTTTGCTGACTGTGTACCCCTATATTTCTATGCACCAAAGGGTGGAATGATTGGTACAGCACATGCAGGGTGGAAAGGAACAGTTGCTGGAATAGGTTCGAAAATGGTGGGATTATGGAAAAAAGAAGGGATTGATCCAAAGCAAATATATGCTGTGATTGGGCCGTCAATCTGCAGGAATTGTTATGTCGTAGACGACAAAGTTATTAATCTGGTGCAGAAATTGCTGGAAGAAACTGACGAAAAGCCATATAATTTAATTAGTGAGGGACAATACCAATTAGACTTAAAACAACTTAATGCTCAAATTCTAGAAAAATCTGGTGTTCCAAAGAATAATATTGAGATTTCAGCCTTATGTACAAGCTGTGAATCGGATTTGTTTTTTTCACATCGTCGTGATTCTGGAAAAACAGGCCGGATCTTAAGCTTTATCGGCTGGAAGGAGGATTAATTACAACAGTGAAGGTTACAGAAAATTTACAGCGCATAGAAGAAAATATCCTGCAGGCCTGTCAGAGAAGCGGCAGGAACCGTCAAGAAGTAAAATTAATTGCTGTGACTAAGTATGTGTCGATTGAACGTGCTTCTGAAGCACTGAAGGCAGGAATTTTCGACTTAGGTGAAAACAGGGATGAAGGATTACTTGCGAAATTCGAGGTATTGAAGGACAAGCCTGTATGGCATTATATAGGGTCGCTCCAGACGAGAAAAGTGCGAAATATTATAGATAAAGTAACATATA
>NZ_JAZVJO010000102.1:0-2581 GCF_059453735.1 Peribacillus sp.
GGATGAAGCCTGCTGCGGCCATACCGCCGGCCGCGATACGCTGGCTGGTGGTGAGTTTCTCGCCGGTGACCGGGTCGATACCTTCTTCTGCTCTGATGTAATCATAATAGCCGGTGACCTCTCCAGTAAAGGTTTTCGTGCCGTCCCAGATTTTTTCTCCGACAGAGTGATTTTCGAGTTCTTCGATTTCTTTCATGATTTTCCTGTGCGCTTCCTGTTCTTTCTTGAAGCCTATGTATTCCTTCGTTTGGGCACTGATATCATCGCGGTTTCGGTAGGCTTCGCTTGTCAGGAAATCCGAGCTGTTGAAATGGATCGGGGAGATGTCGTTGCCGGAACGGGGCGCTTCTATCAATCCGTTCATCAGTTGAATGTTGTTCTGCATTTCCGCCCCTGAAGCCCCGTATTCCCCGATCAGCTGCTGTTCGACCAAATGGTTGTTAACGCTTCTCAGATCATCGGTCAGAAAAGGCATGACGACAGTGTCGCCTCCGATATTCTTCTCTTCCTGAACGCCTCCAATCTGGTCCAGAAATACTTCTCCTCACATGATAGTACAGACTAAATTCGAAATAATTGCATTATCATTATTTTGATTTATATAAATTCACTAAAAAAAGCACTTTTTGTCCATCGACAATCAAATGCTATAACAATTTAAAAACATATTTGAAATGAAATTATATAAATCAATTCTATAAACTTTAGATACTGACTTTGTGTAGATTCATATTGGCTAAATATATTGAATTCCACCAAAATCACACAGCTGGATTTGCTTCCATTAACAAGTCTTTAGGTAAACTTAATGAATCGTCAGCTTTTAAAACTCTTGGGGTGGGATTTTCATTTTTTATAAATGAAAATGTATAGTGTTCTATGCCATCAGTAATTTTAACAGTGAACAATACTTCATAATTCCCTTCAGGTATATCAATCCCGACTGTTTCCATTACTGAACCTACCTCTATGCCACCCCTTGCAACTTTAAAAGGCACAACAATCGCCCTTATTATTTCATCATCAGTTTCTATTTTTGCAGAAATTATTACGGTTATCTTACAATCTCCATCATTCGAAAGTGTACCAAAAGAAACTGAACCTTCTCTCCATGAAAACCCTTGATTCACATGAGTTTCATTCCAATCATTATAGGGATTATCGAGTCCATATTTAAACAAAGCAATCTGTGAATAATATATCTCTGAATCAAAAGTATACTCACTCATTTTCTATTCCCTCCATTACTTAAGTCTTATTTTTGTTCCATCTGGATAATTTCTTAACGTATTCCCTAATAAGCACCTACGCCACGATTATCAGTGGACTAACAGGTCTACTACTTGCACCCTTTCCACCCTCTTTAAACATCGCTGGCGGTTATCCATCTAGGTCTTTTCCTGA
The DNA here is from genome assembly GCF_059453735.1 of Peribacillus sp. Lineage (NCBI taxonomy): Bacteria > Bacillati > Bacillota > Bacilli > Caryophanales > Bacillaceae > Peribacillus > Peribacillus sp. The sequence continues at coordinate 1,405 of NZ_JAZVJO010000102.1, forward strand.
AACTTTATCAACAGCATTCAGGCTCTCTTTTTGCACCTGAACGGTCGATGGTTGATATTTCAGGATGACCTGCATCTTGTATATGCATACTTGTTTCAGGATATATACTGCTAGTAATAGTAACTTTAACATCAATACTTTCTCTTTCACTCCAATAAATCTTAACATTCTGACTTCTTGCTAACCTGCCGATTTCGATAATGCTGGCAATCATCAATCCGCTTGCCAATCCGGACTGATCCGTCGGCACTTCATTTCCGAGATAATCAGTACCTATCAGATTGCCTTAGATTTCTTCTGCGGCGATGAGTCCGTAGATCCCTTTTCTCGCGGTGCCGATGTAGGACATGCCGTTGCGCCTTTAGCCCTCATTAGGCCTAGGCGACAATCGGGATGAAGCCTGCTAATAATGTCTTGCTTAACAGCAACCGCATTGATGCTTTTTTATCTTGATTTCAAGAGTTTTTTTATTTTAATTAAAAATACTCATATGAATTTTCAAATCATATTTATCTTCTTCTGCCACATCCATCGCTGTTCGTATCACTTCAAAGAATGTTTTCCCATCAGTTGTTGCAAAATAGTTCGCAAGATTATTTACTTTGGAACTTATCTTATCCCCCCAAGGAGGTATTTGTGATAAATCATCAATATCCCATATAACATGTTCTTTAGAGCGTTTTGATAATTCCTGTTCAATTTCTATTAAATTAGCTTTTGCAACAGAAACATCATCCCAATTTAGTTTAACATTATACAAGTCATTCATAATTAAAGGATATTTTGTTCCCCATCCTTCTTTTTCTAAATGATATGAGATTGTGGAAAAGAAAGAATGTACAAAGCTGCTAGGACCTAATTCGTAATAAAAACAATCTACAAATATTCCTACTGTCATTTAATTTCACCTCTAATTCATCTAAAAAAATGTGGAACGTCAACAATAAGTTGGCCAAGAATTATAGGACTGTTGTTTGAACTCCATCGGTGATACATAGCCTAGTGTTCCATGGATGCGAATATTATTGAACCAATACACATAATCACTCAGTTCAAGAGCTAACTGGTTAAGGGAAGAAAAATAAGCTACGTTAGCGAATTCGGTCTTACATACCTTAAACATAGCTTCGGCCACGGCATTATCATAAGGACAGCCTTTCATGCTCAGTAATCGCTG
>NZ_JAZVJO010000103.1:0-6487 GCF_059453735.1 Peribacillus sp.
TTTGATCATAGTTCGGTAGTTAAACGGATAAAGGATTCCAGGCGACTTCACAAAGATCATTTATTGGGTCAGCGAAATAAGAAGTTCTCCCTCCCCAATTGGCATCAGAAAGCATACGTAAAATCTATCCTCCAGCTTCTATAATCTTCGCAATGGCAGCATCTACGGATTCAGGAGTTTCCACAATAATAGCTAATGTAACGTTGTTGTACATGTCTGCAGACTGTTTTATTTCAACCCCGGCATCGTCGGCTAACTCTAGTTATCTTTTATATGATTAATTCCGATTGATTTAAACTCCTCTATTTTTACTATGAAGAAAATCGAGTAGTTAAAGAAAAATGTATCTTTTTATGTCTTTTTATACCTTTTTGTGTAAAAATATGATGACAAAAGTTTTATCTTGGTAAATAATAATAGAATGGGAATATTTTAGTGAAACTAAAGGAGCATTTATGAACAAACATACAAGTCGTCAAAGTAAATTTAAAAATAGAAAGAAAAAGAAAAAGAGAATTAAACTGTTCGTTTCAATTGTCCTTTTTATTCCACTTATTATTTTAGGGTATACGTATTATCAGTTTTACGACGGAAAGAAAGAGGCAGAAAAAGCCATTGCTTCCACACCGAATCAAACAACCTATGAATTTAATGGTCAAAAAAGTATTGAAGATAAAATAAATGTGCTGCTAATTGGTATTGATAAACGAGAAAATGATACGTCAGCAAATTCTGATTCGATCATTGTCGCTCAATTCGATCCGATAAAGAAATCTGTTAAACTACTTTCACTAATGCGAGATATGTATGTACCGATTCCCGGATACAATGAAAACTATAAAATTAATGCGGCGAATGCCCTAGGCGGACCCGAATTATTACGTAAGACGATCAAAGAAAATTTAGGCATTGATGTAGAATATTTTGCGATGGTAGACTTTAAGGGCTTTGAAACCATCGTTGATGTATTGAATCCTGAGGGAATTGAAGTGGATGTAGAAAAAGCAATGAGTAAGTATATTGGAGTAAGTTTAAATGCTGGTGTCCAGAAATTAAATGGTAAAGAACTGCTCGGGTATGCACGATTCAGACAAGATAGTGAATCTGATTTTGGCAGAACTAGACGACAGCAACAAGTGATTAAGGTATTAATGGATGAAGTAATTAGTACAAACGGGATTACAAAAGCACCAAGATTACTAGGTTCCATTCAACCTTATATTGAAACAAATATCAGCACCGGTAATTCCCTTGGTTTAATAAAGGAAGTCCTCACTAATCATCCAGAAAAGATTGAAAGCTTAACCATTCCAGTAAAAGATACGTACCAAGATGTACGCGTTGCAAATGGAAAAAATGGGATGCTTGTTTTACAAGTAGACCTAGAAGCAAACCAAGCGGCAATTAATGAATTTTTTAATCAAGAAACGCCTGCCTTAGCTCAATAGAAAAAAGCGAAGCCTATCACACTTGGGCTTCGCTTTTTTAAATTGTATGGATAACTGTTTAATACGGCTTTTAACTATGATCATCTATTTACGGTATACTCTTTTACCTGTTTCTAAATAGCTTCGGATTCTTTTCCATTCTTCATCTTGATAATATTCGCTTATAAACAAGATTCTTTAATATACTGGATACTTTTCTTCCCTAAATCTGTTAACGTCTATTGGCTGTAGTTCCAGAAAATAAGTTTATCCACTAAATCCATTTACAAAAAATCCGACTGTTTCGAGTTCATCTTCAGATAAATCACGGTCCAGCTTTCGGGAAAGTTCCTGTTGAATTAAGAGGGTGTTTCCTTGGCAGCTGATGACAAGCTCGGCACATGCCTTCATTAGTCTAAATTCACGCTCCATTTCCTGTTTGGTACAGGGGTGTGGATGATGGGAGAGAATATAGGTGTTTGCATCATACTTTTCAATTTCCGTGAGCAGCCGAAGAACCTCTTTTGATGTAAAGTGCCATTTTTCTGCGTACATATTGGCATATAGACAATCGCCAAGGAATAGTGTTTTTTCCTCGGGAATATAAATAAGGCAGGAATCTCCTGCGTGGTCTCCGCCGACATGCTCAATTACACAAGTTACGCCGCCAAGGTCAATTGTCATTCTTTTTTCAAATCGAATATCAGGAAGGGGCATACAGATATCCCTTGACTTCTCACTGAATTCTTTTTTTATGGCATCCGCACAAAAGGCTATTTCTGTCCCAGCCTGCACACGCTGATCGAGAGCAGTATCGTCCCAAGTCAATTTTTGGAGCATTTTAATGTTGCTATACGTATCAACTTGGCATAATACAGGCTCCTGCACAGCTTCGAGTCCAAATACATGATCCCAATGGGAATGTGTAAGGACAAGGTAATCAGGGTTTATCCTTTCTTTTCTTAATTCATTATGAAATAATCTCGCATGCTCTACAGAGTTTCCAGCATCTATAACGAGTGTCCGGTTGTTTCCCGTTATCGCACCAAGTACAGGCCGATCGGTTTCTTGAACCGGTGTTAGATAAACAATGTGTTTGGAAAGTCGTTGTATCGTTTGCATCGTATACCTCCTTAGCTCTTATTCAGCACCATTTAGTATAGCAAAAAAGAAAGTAAGCTGCTGTCATTCTTTTAATATAAGTTGGTAAAAAAGAAAGGGGTAACAGAAACTGATAGAAAAATTTATCTATTTTTATTTACCCCAGACCAGCATTTTGTGCTAAAACGAAACGATATGAGGAAAATGGTTCAACAAATTAATCCGTTTATATTAGAAATATGTGATATTTTGTAACATCTAGTATCGCATACAGGCTCATAGAACCAATATTTTACAGTTTGATTAGCTCTACTTTTCTTTTGTGATGTATAATAAAGGAAATAATAGCAAGGAAGGTGTGATCAAATGTTGAAAATAGAGGAAATTAACGCGATAAGACTGAATGAACGGATAGAAAGATTATCGATGGTCGGGAAAATTGGTAAAACGGGCGTGAGTCGAATGGGTCTTTCACAGGAAGACCACACAGCGGTAAATATCGTAAAAGGGTGGATGGAAGAAGCGGGAATGTCTGCGAAGATTGACAATTTCGGCAATTTGATTGGCATCATGCTTGGAGGAAATCCTGATTTACCTAAGCTAATGATTGGCTCACATATAGACTCGCAAATTTATGGCGGGCGTTTTGATGGAGTAACCGGTGTTATTGCGGCAATTGAAGTGGTACAGACAATGAAGGAAAAAGGAATTGTTCCTGACGTATCGATTGAAGTGGCAGCTTTTAGTGATGAAGTCGGGTGTCGTTTTAATAAAGGGGTCTTTGGTGTCCGAGGAATCTGGGGTGAATTGGAGGAAGGGGAACTGGATCGAAAAGACAGTGATGGAATTACTCGCCGCAAAGCTTTAATTGATTTTGGCTGCAATCCGGAAAATTTTAAAGCTTCTGAGTATGAAGTAGGCAGTCTTGGTGCGTTCCTTGAACTGCATATTGAACAAGGGCCGATTCTTGATAATACAGGGAGTCCAGTTGGGATTGTGTCAGGGATTTCAGGTCCGCTTTGGCTCACACTTGAACTAACTGGTTTTGCCGGCCATGCAGGGAGCGTGCCCATGAATATGCGGCAAGATGCATTACTTGGGGCAGCGAAAGTTATTGTTGCTTTGAATCAAGTTGCGCTGCAGAAACCAGGAACGCCCACGGTTGCAACGGTGGGGAATGTCAAAGTTTTTCCAAATTCCCGTAATATTGTTCCGGAAAAAGTGACCTTAACCATCGATTTACGAGACATTGATCTTGCGAGACGAGAACAATATGAAGTACAACTGCGAAGTGAGATTAGTAGAATTGCCGCCATTCACAGGCTGACTTGTAAGATTACGGAAGATATGAAGTCAGAACCGCGTTATGTGGCAAACTGGCTGAAAGATATCTTGCGGGAAGAAAGCAAGGCGCTTGGATTAGCTGCCCCTGAATTGATGAGCGGGCCTTTTCACAATTCCCTGATTATGTCTAATTATTGTGATTATGCGATGATTTTTGTTCGAAGCAAAGACGGGATTAGTCACAATCCTCTTGAATTTTCTAGTCCCGAGGACATTGCAGCAGGAACAGAACTTCTGTACCGTTCCGCTTTAAAAGTGACTAAACAATTAGCACATTGAATTTTTCCTCGGTTTGTCATAGAACCGGGGGTTTTTCAAATCTCTAGAATAAAATCCTGCTTGTTTTTATTTTTTTACATTGTGTATAAAAATCCTGGAAGATTATTTACGTTGTGTGTAATGAAATCTAACATCATGCTCGGTACACTTAAGAATAAGCTGAGTGACTTATAAAAAGGAATGTTGGAAAGGAGAGTAAGTAGATGAAACATGGAGTTGAGAATATTACTGATGTATTGGAACAAAATTTTCATGAAATAGAACCTGGCCTAACTAAGCAGGAGGCAATGGAAGAATCTAATCGATGTTTATATTGTTATGACGCCCCGTGTATCCAAGCCTGTCCAACAGGGATAGATATCCCCTCTTTCATTAAAAAAATTGCGACCGAAAATTTAAAAGGATCGGCGACGACTATTATGACAGCCAATCCAATCGGTGCGAGCTGTGCGAGAGTCTGTCCGACAGAAGAGCTTTGTGAAGGTGCTTGTGTCCTCAATCATTCAACAAAGCCCATTTTAATCGGCAATCTTCAGCGATACGCAACAGATTGGGCGATTGCTAATCAACAGCAATTATTTAAAGCAGGCGAAAAAAACGGCAGAACCGCCGCTATTGTCGGTGGAGGGCCAGCAGGATTATCTGCTGCACGTGAGCTGGCACGACTTGGTTATACTGTAACTATATTTGAAGCTGAATCCGAAGCAGGCGGGTTAAATACATACGGAATCGTTTCCTTCCGACTACCGCAAGCCATTTCGTATTGGGAAGTCGAACAGGTGAAAAGTCTTGATGTACAGATACGGACTAATACAAGAGTGGGTACTGATATTTCGGTCCACGAGTTACGTGAGAGTTATGATGCAGTGGTGCTGGCTATTGGGATGTCAGAGGTACCTAAACTCGGTCTTGATGGAGAAGAGGCAGATGGAGTATTTGATGCCATTGAATTTGTCAAAAGTACAAAAACAGACGTACTGACACAGGATTTGGTAGGGAAAAAGGTAGTGGTCATCGGGGCTGGAAATACAGCAATAGATGCCGCCACTTGTTCAAAACGCCTTGGTGCGGAAAATGTAAAAATCGTATACAGAAGAACGCAAAAAGAAATGACTGCCTATGGTTTTGAATATGAATTTGCTAAGCAAGACGGAATCGAATTCCAATGGCTGACGGCACCTACAAAAATAATAAAAAATGAAGACCATAAAGTAATCGGGTTAGAATGCATTAAGATGGAACTTGGTGAGGTAAATGAAGACGGACGGCGTCGTCCAATTCCGATTGCAGGCTCTGAACATGTACTTGAGGTGGATGCCGTTGTTCGTGCGATCGGTCAGTCGCGTTATATCAAGTTGATTGAAGAATTTGGCATCGCCCATCATGACGGAGTGGTTTTATTGAAACCGGGATCCTATCAGACTTCGGTAGAAAATATTTATGCCTGTGGTGATGTGATTTTTGGAAAAGGACAAGGAGAAGCAATGGTTGTTTCAGCAGCACAACAAGGAAAGCTTGCAGCTTATGAAATACATCAAAAGTTAGAGAGCGGGATGATCATTGGCGCTTAACTATAGCTTCAAAAAAAATAAAAGGAGGTTGTTTTATGGCAGATTTGAGGATTAATTTAGCAGGAATTACGTCACCTAACCCATTCTGGCTGGCTTCAGCACCGCCGACTAATTCAGGTTACCAAGTTCAGCGGGCTTTTGAAGCTGGCTGGGGCGGAGCCGTATGGAAAACCCTTGGCGATCCGATTTTAAATGTATCTTCACGCTTTGCCGCCGTCAATTTTAATGGGCAGCGGGTTGCCGGCTTTAACAATATTGAATTAATTACAGATCGACCATTAGAAGTGAATTTGAAGGAAATCTATGAAACAAAAAAGAGATTCCCAAATCATGCGATCATTGCTTCACTCATGGTTGAACCAAAGCAGGAAAAGTGGCATGAAATTGTCAAACGTGTAGAGGACGTTGGTGTGGATGGGCTAGAATTAAATTTTGGTTGTCCGCACGGTATGGCAGAACGGGGGATGGGTTCAGCATCGGGACAGGTTCCAGAACTTGTCGAAAAGCAGACAATGTGGGCCAAAGAAGCAGCAAAGACTCCGGTAATTGTTAAGTTAACACCGAATATTACGGACATCACCCGGACTGCGGAAGCAGCTGTTCGAGGTGGAGCGGATGCTGTAAGTATGATCAATACGATTAATAGTTTAGCAGGAGTAGATCTTGATTCATGGAATACCATTCCCCATGTAGCAGGCAAAGGGGCACACGGTGGGTACTGCGGTCCCGCAGTGAAGCCAATTGCCCTGAATATGGTCGCCGATT
>NZ_JAZVJO010000104.1:0-1664 GCF_059453735.1 Peribacillus sp.
CCACCTATATCTAGTTGGGCAATGAGTCGTTGGTGACCGAATAGCCCATGCTGGCAGATAATTTCTTCGGCTACTTGTTCGGGTCTGCCTACGAATAGAGCGGTTTCTGGTGTGGTTAAGTAATCAAAATCTCTTCTGGAAAGGTTATATTGGATCCCTTGCTGACCATTTACGTATGACCAGTAATTAGAATAATAGGGGAAGAATTCATCTCTTGCTTGTTCAGTTGTCTTAGCAATGTACGCGTGTCCAGTTACGGCTACGTTAATATCTTCCGAAGCATGTTTAGCTTTGGCCGCCGATTCACGGTAGAGCTCGACTAGGGGCTTAAAGCGAGATGCTTCGCCTCCAAGTATGGCTAGAGCCATTCCAACGCCTAATCTGCCTGCACGTGCTGCACTTTCTTCGGTGCCGCCAACACCAACCCAGATAGGCAGCTTCTTTTGGACAGGCCGCGGTGAAATCTCAGCATTGGATAACGATGAACGAAAGCGGCCATTCCAGGAGATAGACTCGGCTTCATTCAGTTTTAAAAATAACTCGATATGTTCCTCGAATAATGCATCATAATGTTTTAAGTCGTATCCGAAAAGCGGGAACGATTCTACGTATGCCCCACGACCAGCAATGATTTCAGCGCGCCCATCTGAAAGTAAATCCAGCGTGGAAAAATCCTCAAATAATCGAACAGGGTCAACCGTGCTTAAAACCGTAGTCGCACTGGTAAGTTTGATGTGTTTTGTCACCTGAGCAATAGCTGCCAAGATAATAACGGGAGCAGATACCGCATAATCAAGACGATGATGTTCACCAATGCCAAAAACATCAAGACCCGCTTCGTCAGCTAATTTTGCGGATTCAATTATATCACGGACTCGTTGCTTCGTACCCACAGTTTGGCCAGTGAGGGGGTCGGGCCCTATATCTCCAAATGTGTAAATCCCAATTTCAATGCCTGACTGTTTTCGTTTGTCATGCTTCATATTCCCTCCCGTTTGGCGGTTTTATTGCTTGCATGTAAAAGTATATGATTAGCGTAAGAATCTAATGTAGAGACTAACCCATATTTCAAATGATTAACGTGAAATTAATATAAGAGATTTACCCAAGAAAGCTTATCATTTTAGTACAATTCTATTTAATGGTAGTATACATATATCCATATATTTCAATGGTGGAAGTAAAGATCGCGTAAATAGAAAAGAGGGTAATCAGATGTCTAAACAAACTCAAATTGGTCAAACAGGTCTTTTTGTCAATCCAATTGGACTAGGTACGAATGCTGTTGGCGGTCATAATCTTTATCCCAACTTAGATGAAGATGCAGGAAAAGAATTGGTAAGAACCGCTATTAACGAAGGAGTTAACTTTCTAGACACGGCCTTCATATATGGTCCAGGACGTTCAGAAGAATTAGTCGGTGAAGTGGTTAAAGAATCAGGGAAGCGCAGTGAAATTATTCTTGCGACAAAGGGAGCTCATAAATTTGTTGGAGATGATGTGGTCCTTGACAATTCCCCATCCTATCTAAAAAAGTCTGTTGAAGAAAGCTTACAGCGTCTGCAAACGGATTATATTGATCTATTTTATATCCATTTCCCTGATAATGATACGCCAAAAGATGAAGCAGTTGGTGCCTTACAGCAAATGAAAGAAGAAGGAAA
>NZ_JAZVJO010000105.1:0-6106 GCF_059453735.1 Peribacillus sp.
GGTGTGATTACCCAGCGTAAAATCCAGGTACTTTCTATTGAGGAAGATCGAATTCGGGCTTTCTCCTGTTTACGTCAGTTGAATCGTACCTTTAAAGTGAGTAATATTCTATCTGCACAACTGCTTACCTATAAACAGCGGTTAGGTTGATTCCTCTAGTCCAGCCTTCCTTCTCCATCCACTTTTTCCTCATGTATGGGCCATTGCTTCATTAAGTAAGCTGGTCCTTCTTCTTACTCTCCATAAAACATCGATTTACTCGCTCGTCCTTTAGACGGGAATTACAAGAATAAGTGTGGTAAAATTATTTCGTAAGCCCTTTCAACTAATTTAATACATTCAACAGGGGTGTGACGGGATGAATGAAGCTAAGAGCACCATTAAGGAATATAGGTTTAAAAGTAAGGCTTTGGGGGAAGATTTAGAATTGCTTGTCTATTTACCAGCTAACTTTTCTCCTCTATATAAATACTCGCTGCTTATTGCTCAGGATGGTCGGGATTATTTTCAACTCGGCCGAATGGGGAGAGTGGCGGATGAGCTGCTTGCCAGTGGGGAAATGGAGAATGTCATCATAGTGGGTGTTCCTTATCAAAATCGCTATGACCGCTGGAGTAAGTATCATCCAGATGGGGATCAAAATAAGAACTACATACGTTTTCTCGCCCATGAGCTTCTTCCTTTTCTTGAAGAAGAGTTTCCTGTTTACCATATGGGATTGGGCCGAGCGTTAATCGGTGATTCACTAGGGGCAACTGTCTCACTCATGACTGCGCTTCAGTATCCACATACATTTGGTAAGTGTATTTTGCAGTCACCACTTGTAAATGAAACAGTTATCAATGCAGTAAGGGATTTTGAGACACCGCATTTGCTTGAAATCTATCACGTTATCGGTACTGGAGAAACTGAAGTCCCCTCCTCAACAGACGATACCATTTCCAACTTCCTCGAGCCGAATCAGGAATTAAGCAGACTCATGAAAGAAAAAGGCTTTTCTTATTTTTATGATGAGATTGAGGGTACACATACCTGGAAGTACTGGCAGAAGGATCTTAAACGAGCTTTAAAGGAAATGTTTTAAGCATAGTAGTTTACGTCACAATCTTACCCAATTTTTGGTATACTATTTGAATAACGTACAAAGTACAGCATTCTCATTCGGGAGGTATTATTATGAAATATGGTATCGCTATTTTTCCTTCTAAGACACTACAGGATAAAGCAAATTCATATCGGAAACGGTATGATACTAATTATCCCTTGATTGCACCACATGTTACGATTAAAGCAGCTTTTGAAGCATCAGATGCTGAAATTAAAAACATTGAACGAAAAATTGAGGATGTTGTTAAGAATTTTGACCCTTTGGTCCTAAAAGTACTTAAAGCGAGCACATTTCAACCAGTATCCAATACCATCTATTTTAAGGTCGAGCCTTCCATTGAACTTGAGGGATTGTACAATGCATTCAATCAAGAAGAGTTTGCTGGTTCACCTTCGCCTTACAATTTTGTCCCGCATATCACAATCGGTCAGAACCTCTCAACGAATGAGCATTCTGATGTGTTAGGTCAATTAAGTATGCTAGATTTAACTCATCAGGAAGTTATTACTGAAATTCAATTAATGAAACAAAATGAACAAGGTACTTGGAACGTTTATAAAACGTACAAGCTAGGAAAGGAATAAGGTCTTTGAACATAGAACTTGTAACTACTCAAAAACAACTTGAAGATGCTTATTATGTTCGTATGAAAGTATTTGTTGAGGAACAGCTTGTTCCTGCGGAAGAAGAAATTGATCAGTTTGAGGATGTTTCTACTCATTTTATTTTATATGATGAACTGCAGCATCCAGCTGGTGCGGGGCGTCTCCGTATCCTTGATGGAATCGGCAAGATTGAACGTATCTGCGTTATGCCCGCCGCTCGCAGTAAGGGTGCCGGCTCTATTATTATGAATGCTCTTGAAGAATATGGTACCACACAAGATATCCACACATTCAAACTTAATGCGCAGATTCAAGCCATTCCTTTTTATGAAAAACTCGGGTACCGTATCGTTTCGGAAGAATTCCTCGATGCTGGCATTCCTCATAAGACTATGATAAAAGACATATAAGTAATCCCGGACCAACTGGTTCGGGATTTTTCTTTGCTCAAAATGGAGAAATTCCACGTTTGCCCCTGTCCTATCAGCTCCTATCTTCATAGTCTATGAGTATGAAAGGAAAAGGAGGAGATTGTTATCAGTGATCAAAACTTTAATATGGAGGAATCTCAAAAGCAGTTAATGAAGTTGCTTGTATCCAGCACATTACGAAAACATGGCATCAAAAAAGAGAATATTAATCTTACAGATCAAGAGAAGGCACAACTGAAAAAGACGATTCTCCATCTGCAGGAGCAATACAAGCAATTAAGTGAAGAACATACCCATATTACCGAAGCCGATGTAAATCCAACTACTAATGTTTACGACTCATTTAAATAGCCTCGTGTGTTTTAACCAAGAATCCGCACAAAATAGTTATTTGCCGAGGTAGATTCGTCCAAACATCATGGAAGTTGACGCATACTTTAATAAAGAATCAAACCTAAGGAGGATTATTATGAATCAAGAGGTGTATAGAAGCAATAGAAATCGTTGTGAAAGCAGCAGCTGTAGAGAGGAAAACAGTAGAGATCGGCACAAAGAAAAAAGATGGTCTGCACTAGATTCAGACGATCGTCACCCATTATCCGCATTTTGCCGGAATGAAGATAATAACATTGACCAAAGAGCTGTGCAAGGTAATTCAGAATTCCAATTATCTGAAGAGTTAATTTTCATCAAAGATTCTTGTGATGTAACAGTTACCTCAGTGGATTTAAAAGCAGCACTTTCTTTACAAGCTGCCATTCAAGCTGCGATTGCTGTCATTATCAGCATTTCAATTGCTGACGGGCAGGACTCTGCTTCAATCACACAAGAATTGCTGCAAACGTCTAAAATCAGTCAGATTACACGCCAAAAAACAATTGTTGAAAACAGCCGTGATATCGAAATCAGAACGACTGATGCTCAAATCGCTATTAATATCCAACTATTACTACAATTGCTTCTTGCGATTATTGTGGAAGTTGACGTTCTATAAATGTAAACACAAAAGGACACATATGTGTCCTTTTGACTTTACTTATACCATTGCATTAACAAACCATCCCTTGCCTGTTAACTCCGTTGCTGTTTGTTCGATAACTTCTCTTGAAACATTGTTCTTATGTAATGAAGCATTATTGTACATACTTAATTCTACTTTAGGTTCATCGTCCGACATCGTCTCTGTTCGCTTTGTTTCAGTACGATCTGTATTCATTTCCCTGTAAAACTTCATTGGGAAAATGGGGGATGTTCCACGGACAGAACGATTCGCTTGGCGTTCGGCAGCAGCTGTACGATTAGCATATTGAATGTAATCAAACTGTGTGACTGGTGCTATGTATCCCATTTTATCTTCACCCTTCCTAAAGTTTTTAAATAGTAAATGAAGGTATGTACTCATTGACCTATTCCCAATATTTCTACTGCTTAAACCACTTTTACAACTTTTTGTTTTCTTTTCGTTCTGTTATGATAAAATCTGCAGTACTATTTCAGCAGAAGCAGATTTGAGGGTTTACCTATGAAAGCAGCAAAATCAGAAAATAGACTTATAAAACTAGACAGTATTTCACCTGATGAACTGCAAACCCTTTTTGAAAAGGGAAAGCGTGGGAATCTATTATGTCCGGCTTGCCATTCACCAGTCAAATTATATTTAGGGATACACGAAGAACCGCATTTTTATCATGCAGCTCCAAATGTACCCGTATGCAATACCCTGCAATGGGAATCCAGTCCTAGTTCTCCCTCTACTGAAACAGCAGAGTATCGTGAACAAAATGGGTTCCGTATTCCTATATCACGTACCATTACAGAAGAAAAACCTGTTCACCAAAACTTCCTTACATCCAAAGAGGTCAGCGGCAGCCCTGATTTTGAAAAAAAGCTTGTACAAGCTTCAACAATTGATAGTCCTTACTTCAATGAATTAGCCAGAAACGGTGTCATACTTGACAGTCAGCAGCTTACTGCAGCATCGACGATTGAGGGGCCGTTACTCGTTCTCTCTGGCGCTGGAAGCGGAAAAACAAGGGTGTTGACGGTTCGGACAGCGTTTATGCTGACGGAAAAAAAAATCGACCCGCGAAACATCATGCTTGTCACGTTTACCGCCAAAGCAGCCGCTGAAATGAAACAACGTCTGCTAAGTTATCCAGGAATTACGCCGATGATTGCTTCACAGCTTGTCAGCGGGACTTTTCATAGTATTTTCTATAAAATCCTGATCTTCCATCAACCAGATCAGTGGCAGCGTGATCGTCTCTTAAAATGGGAGTGGGAACGGTTAAAGATTCTTAAAAACGCTGGTCGAGAAATAGGACTAGATGAAAAAGAATTTGCTTATGACCAAGCGTTACAGCAAATCGGACTATGGAAAAATTCACTCCTATTCCCTAAGGATATTAAACCAAAGGATGATTTTGAAACATCTTGTCTATCATTATATAAGAGCTATGAAGACTATAAAACTCACACCGACCGTTATGATTTTGACGATATGCTGGTAGGCTGTTATTTACTTTTCCGTAACTACCCAGAGCTATTAGCCAAATATCAAGAGCGCTTTCACTATTTCTTAGTCGACGAGTTTCAAGATATTAATGCGGTACAATATGAATTAATTAAACTCTTATCAGCCAATACACAAAATGTGTGTGCAGTTGGTGACGACGATCAGTCCATATATTCCTTCCGCGGAAGTGACCCTTCATACATTCTCCATTTTGAAGGTGACTTTCCACGAGCAAAAGTCATTAAACTGACGGAAAACTATCGTTCGTCGCATAAAATTGTTTCGACAGCTAACCGCATGATTAAGCGCAATAAACAACGTCGTGTCAAAGCCATGCAAGCACAGCATGATAACGGAAACCCGCCAGTTTTGTTTTATCCATACGATGAAGAAATTGAAGCGACCATGATTGTGACGGATATCCAAGAAAAAATTAGACAAGGTGCTCAACCAGGTGATTTCGCTATCCTATACCGCACACATACCATGTCACGAGCCATATTTGAGCGGCTGGCAGCTTCTAGTCTTCCTTTTGTTATTGAACGAGATGCCGAGAGCTTTTATGATCGAAAAATAGTTAAAAGCATGCTCGCTTATATGCGGCTAGCGCTTGATCCTGAGGATCCGAAACCAGTGAGTTCAATATTATCCTCCCTGTTTTTAAAACAAAGTGCTTTACAAGAAATGAAAGCACAAACGATTTTACAGGATTGTGATTTTATTAATGCATTTTCACATCTTAAAACAGGACATGCCTTTCAGGAGAAAAAGCTAAAAACATTGCCTGAAAAAATCCGATCTTTATCCAGCTTGTCCCCTTCTGTTGCACTTGAATTTATTGAAAAAGATCTTGGCTTTACAGATTACGTGAAAAAACGCGGTGATGAAGGCAGTGTGGATAAAGGATCTGACGACATCCGAGATTTAAAAGTAGCCGCAAGACGCTTTGAAACGATTAGTGCATTCATTGAACACGCGGACCATATGGCTGCTATGGTGAAGGAAGTCAAGCAGCTCTCAAAGCATTTCCAAGATGCGATTCAGCTGACAACCATCCATCGTTCAAAAGGTTTAGAATACAAAGCAGTTTACCTGTTATCAGCTGTTGATGGCAGCTTACCGCATGACTTCTCACTCGAAGCGTACCGTAAAGGTGAAACCGCTCCACTAGAAGAGGAACGAAGACTCATGTACGTAGCCGCCACACGAGCCAAACAGGAACTCTACATCTCCGTACCACAAACAAGAAGAGGAAAAACAGCACACCCATCAAGATTCTTGAACTTGTGACCAGAAAAGCGGAAGCAGCCCGTTAGCTTGCGAAGGAAATAGGGAAAGGACCGAAAGGCGCACTTTGCCTTTTGAGGACTTTCATCTTTTCCACAGCAAGCTGGCTGCTGGCGCTAGACAACTAGAAAAGCGGAGGCGTCCTCTTTTAAAGGAAGGC
>NZ_JAZVJO010000106.1:0-3920 GCF_059453735.1 Peribacillus sp.
TCGCCCGCTCCGTTTTGAGGAGTTTGAGCAGAAAGTCAGCCAAGCTATTTTCGTCTCTGCTACACCTGGTCCATATGAGCTCGAGCATACGCCGGAAATGGTTGAACAGATTATTCGGCCGACGGGGCTTCTTGATCCGACAATAGAAGTCAGACCAATTGAAGGTCAGATAGATGACTTAATTGGTGAAATTAATGAGCGCGTTAAACGAAACGAACGGGTCTTAGTAACTACGTTAACGAAGAAGATGTCTGAAGACTTGACTGATTACCTTAAAGAAATTGGTATCAAGGTTCAATATCTCCATTCCGAGGTAAAGACATTAGAAAGAACAGAAATCATTCGTGAGCTTAGAATGGGTAAATATGATGTGTTAATTGGGATTAATTTATTGCGTGAAGGATTAGATATTCCTGAGGTCTCGCTTGTAACCATTCTCGATGCGGATAAAGAAGGATTCCTTCGTTCTGAGCGCGCTCTCATTCAAACAATGGGCCGGGCAGCACGGAATGAAAATGGCCAAGTAATCATGTATGCCGATCGAATGACGAATTCCATGGAGCTGGCGATTCAGGAAACAACCCGCCGCCGGGCAATTCAAGAAAAGTATAATCAAGATCATGGAATTACTCCGACAACCATACAAAAAGATATCCGTGACTCGATTCGTGCGACATATGCTGCAGAAGAGCAGGAAGAATATGCCGCTCCAAATTATAAAACACTGACAGAAAAAGAACGGATTGAAGTAATTGCAAGTACAGAGAAACAGATGAAGGAAGCAGCTAAAGCACTTGATTTCGAACGTGCAGCAGAACTTCGTGATTTATTAATAGAATTAAAGGCGGAAGGATGACGATACATGGCTATGGATAAAATTACGGTTAAAGGTGCACGAGCCAATAACCTGAAAAACATTGACGTCATCATCCCAAGAGATAAAATGGTGGTTATTACAGGCTTATCAGGATCAGGGAAATCATCGCTGGCATTTGATACGATTTATGCAGAGGGGCAGCGCCGCTATGTCGAATCACTGTCTGCCTATGCCCGCCAATTTCTTGGACAATTGGATAAGCCTGATGTTGATGCGATTGAAGGACTGTCACCAGCGATTTCTATTGATCAAAAAACTACCAGCAAAAATCCTCGGTCGACAGTAGGAACCGTAACAGAAATATATGATTACCTGCGGTTGCTTTATGCACGAGTAGGAAGACCGACCTGTCCGATTCATCATATCGAGATTTCTTCACAAACAATTGAGCAGATGGTAGACCGCATCATGGAGTATCCGGAACGAACAAAACTCCAAGTACTTTCACCATTGGTAGCAGGAAGAAAAGGCTCGCATGTGAAAATTCTTGAAGATGTGAAAAAGCAAGGATACGTTCGGGTGCGGATTGACAAAGAAATGCATGATTTAGGTGATGAAATTTCGCTCGAAAAAAATAAAAAACATTCTATTGAAGTAATCATTGACAGAATTGTTGTGAAGGAAGGGGTAGAAGCGAGACTTGCCGATTCCCTAGAAAGTGCCTTAAAGCTCGGCGGTGGAAAAGTCCTTATTGATGTTATCGGAAATGATGAAGAATTGCTGTTTAGTGAACACCATGCTTGTCCATACTGCGGTTTCTCAATTGAAGAACTCGAACCGCGGATGTTTTCTTTTAACAGTCCGTTTGGAGCTTGCCCGGAATGTGATGGTCTAGGAATTAAAAGAGAAGTGGATCCTGAGTTAGTCATTCCCAATAAAGAATTGACGCTAAAACAGCATGCAATCGCTCCTTGGGAGCCGACAAGTTCACAGTATTACCCACAGCTGCTTGAAACCATATGCAAGCATTTCGGGATTGATATGGATGTTCCAGTCAAGGAATTACCAAAAGATCAATTGGATATCATTTTATACGGCTCAAAAAAGGAGAAAATCTATTTCCGCTATAAAAATGATTACGGCCGCGTACATGAAAGCTATATTGCCTTTGAGGGTGTTTTGAAAAATATTGAGCGCCGCTATAAAGAAACCAGTTCTGATTATACCCGTGATCAAATGGAAAAATACTTAGCAGATCGTGCTTGTCCTAGTTGTAAAGGTTACCGGCTGAAGCCGGAAAGTTTGGCGGTTTTAATACAAGGGCAGCAGATTAGTCAAACTACATCACTCTCGATCGAGGAATCATTGGAGTTTTTTGCTAATCTGGAATTAACAGAAAAAGAACAGGCTATTGCGAAGTTGATACTTCGAGAGATTAAAGAACGAATTGGATTCCTTGCGAACGTGGGACTTGAATATTTAACGTTGAGCAGAGCTGCGGGAACTCTTTCTGGCGGAGAAGCGCAGCGTATTCGTCTGGCTACGCAAATTGGTTCACGACTGACGGGTGTCTTATATATTCTAGATGAACCTTCTATTGGTCTTCATCAGCGTGATAACGACCGGTTAATTGAAACATTGAAGAATATGCGTGAAATAGGAAATACCCTAATTGTTGTCGAACACGATGAGGATACGATGCTTGCGGCAGATTACTTAATCGATGTTGGACCAGGAGCAGGTTCTCATGGAGGCGAAATAGTTGCTGCCGGCACTCCGAAAGAAGTAATGGAGAATCCGCGTTCTTTGACTGGTCAATATCTTTCTGGTGAAAAGTTCATACCCCTGCCAGTCGAACGCCGGGTTAGTGATGGACGATTTATCGAGATTAAAGGCGCGAAAGAAAATAACCTTAAAAATGTAAATGTGAAGTTTCCACTTGGAACATTCATTGCTGTGACAGGTGTTTCGGGTTCAGGTAAAAGTACCTTAATTAATGAAATTCTTCATAAAGCATTAGCACAGAAATTAAACCGTGCCAAAGCGAAGCCAGGGGATTTCCGAGAAATTAAAGGCATTGACTACTTGGATAAAGTCATTGATATTGATCAATCACCTATTGGGCGAACACCTCGATCCAATCCGGCAACCTATACTGGCGTTTTTGATGATATACGTGATGTGTTTGCTTCAACTAACGAAGCAAAAATCCGCGGGTATAAAAAAGGCCGTTTTAGTTTTAATGTAAAAGGCGGCCGCTGTGAAGCTTGCCGTGGAGATGGCATTATTAAAATTGAAATGCATTTCCTGCCTGATGTATATGTACCATGTGAGGTATGTCATGGGAAGCGTTACAATCGTGAAACATTGGAAGTAAAGTATAAAGGGAAAAACATCGCTGATATTCTGGAGATGACTGTCGAAGAGGCAAATCCATTCTTCGAAAATATTCCGAAAATTAAACGTAAAATACAAACCATTTATGATGTTGGTTTAGGATATTTACAGCTTGGTCAGCCTGCAACCACGCTTTCCGGCGGGGAAGCTCAGCGTGTGAAACTTGCATCTGAACTTCATAAACGTTCGAATGGCCGCTCATTCTATATTCTTGATGAGCCGACAACTGGCCTGCACGTACATGATATCGCGAGACTTTTAGAGGTATTGCAGCGTTTAGTTGATAATGGTGATACTGTTCTGGTAATCGAACATAATTTGGATGTTATTAAAGCTTCTGACTATATTGTTGACCTCGGTCCTGAGGGCGGAGATAAGGGTGGAACGATTTTGACAACCGGTACTCCTGAGGAGATTATGATGTTTGATGGATCTTATACGGGAAAATATTTGAAACCGATTATCCTTCGTGATCAAATTCGAATGGAAAATAAGATAAAAGCAAAAGAGCATGAATCTGTTCAATAAAAGAAAAGCAAGCCTTATAGGTTTGCTTTTCTTTACTAATAAAGGGCTTATGTTATGTCAATAAGCTGCTCAATTTGTCATTTGATGCTGAATGATGTAACGAGAAATTTAATTAATCGATTAATTAAATTTCTCGTTACATCATTCAGCATCAAATGACAAATTGAGCAGCTTATTG
>NZ_JAZVJO010000107.1:0-5837 GCF_059453735.1 Peribacillus sp.
TCATACTAGAAAGCAAAGAAAAGAAATAAAGTCGAAGCAAACCCACAAAGATGGCGGGTTTGCTTTTTTTGCGTTAGGAATCAAAATCGATGTAAGTCGATCACGTCTTTCAAGTTTGAGTTATGAAAATGTGTATCCAAAAGAGCTAGATACTCCTTTTTGGCGGCCTATTCAAGGTAGGAAAGAATCAGTCAGCCTTAGAGGAGAATGTTGGCTCGTTTGGGAAGAATCAAAGCGAGTTGCGGCAGAAAGATAGGCTGGTGGGGCAGAATAGGATGGATAAGTTTATCCCCATACAAAAAACCAGCCCATCCAGCTGGTTTTTTAGTGTTCTTTGAAGTATTTGGCTAGGCCGGTGTAGATGGCGTTGGCGATGGTTTCTTGGTAGTGGTTGTTGATGATGGCTCGTTCTTCGATTGGGTTGCTCATGTACCCGAGCTCGAGCAGGACTGCCATTCGCCGGTTTTCGCGGAGGACATAGTAGTCCCCGAAACGCGAGCCGCGGTTTTTCGCTTGAATGTCCTGGCTCAGCTCCTCTTGAATACTGGCTGCGAGTGGTTCCTGAAAATCATGATAATAGTAGCTCGTAATTCCGCTTGTCACTTGGTCAATCGTGCTGTCGTAATGAAAACTGACAAATGCATCGGCGGCATAAAGATGAGAAATCCGAACGCGGTCATCGAGATCCAAATGGGTATCCGAATTTCGTGTCAAAATGACCTTTGCTCCCGCAGCCTCAAGCTTATCGGCAACAAGCCGCACGGTACGAAGCGTCACATCTTTCTCAAGCGTCCCGTGAAGTCCAGCAGTCCCTTGATCCTTCCCGCCATGTCCAGGATCGAGAACAATTAATTTATTCTGCAAGTACGCTTCATATCCGGTCTTTTTGATTTGCTTCACTTCACCAGTAAAACCAACGATCCACCCCGCCGCATAGGCTTTCTTCCCATTGGGCAGTTTTACCTGATACCAATTATTTTTCACTGACAGAACTGGAAACTGTTCGCCTTGCTTTGGTCGAAGGACTGCCTTCGCATCTACATTCGCTGCATTCCGTAATGCTGTGCCTGTATGTAAAATAACAATTTGACTGTTCTTCACTTTTTCGACGCCTTCTTTTTTTACCGAAACATGATTCCGTTTTACATACCAAAGCGGAATCCATCCGGTCTTGTTAGATGACAGCTGAATCTTTACCATGTTATTTTCTTCAGCAATCACAGCAAACATTCGGCCTTTTTTCACCGTACCGACCTTTTTCGAATCCAGCTCCGCTTTTTTATGAACAATAATACTCGAAGCCGTCACTTCTGCCAATGGGCTGCTGTTTGATAAAATATGGCGGGATTCAACCCATCCGCTGCCATCCTGATAAGATATCTCTACCCATTTTTTTGTCTTGCTTACAATTGAAACCTCACGTTTATGAACCTTGCCAATCACGGCACTGCTAGCTGAGGAATTTGAATAGACGGTCGTATTGTTAGTAATGATTTGACCTGTTTCTTGAGCAGCTGCTGGCTGTTCAACATAGACCGAGGATATCCAGCCACTCAGGCCTTCTGCTTTTATTTCCAGCCATTCATCTTTTTGACCAATCACTTCAACAGCTGTGCCCTTGGCAAGTGTACCGACCGGCTGTTGGTCTTTGCCGGGGCCTGAACGAATTTGCACACCATCGCCGCTGATCATGCTCAAAGCTTTAGCATCAGCCGGTTCAGTTCCTCTCGCTATCAGCCATTCGGCAACCCATCCCGTCGTACCAGAACCAAGCAAAATTTCTATCCACTGGTTGTTCTCTGATACAACTGGATATACTTCTCCACGATAAATTTTCTTGACCAAAGGAAACTCTAAGCCTGGCCCCTCTCGAACATTTATATAATCGACATTGATGGTAACTTCTGCCTCAAGTTCCGCTTTAACAGGCGTTATTTGAGAAAAACATATAACCATCAAAACCAAAATGAGTACCGATTTTCTCAAACAAACACCTCCTTTGTTAGGATTAATTCTTCATTATAAAAAAATTCCCTTCTTAGTCTGAAAAAAATCACCAAAAACGGGACAAACTAAAACTAAGATACCATAAGGGGGACTAGGAATGAAATTCAGTGAAAAAAACCAGACCAGTGTAAAAGGTGTTAATCAGATTCTCGGTGTAGATTTCCATGACTTTATTCAACGTGAACAGGGAGACTCGAGCACGATGGAGCTTGCGTCAGAATTTGGCCTGTCCATTCGCGAAGTGAACAAATTAAAGAAAAAAATTGGCGGACGCTAACCTGTTTAAACGCTTGACAAGTTGCCGTTCACTCCGTATGATTATAAAAGTATCTAAATGAAAACATTTAGCCCATGATCGAGAAGAGTAGTCAAGGAATACACGTGTAAAGAGAAGATATGCGGTTTTTGCTGAAAGCGTATCTACATGCTGTCTTGATGAACGAACACTCAGTAGGCTCCGCTCTGAAAAATGATTTTAGTAGGAGATGGACGTAGGCAGGCGTTAACTGCTTTTAAGAGGAAGCTGTATTTGGCTTCAATTAGGGTGGCACCACGGGATATTCAAACTCTCGTCCCTTGTAGCGTATTCGTTACAAGGGACGGGAGTTTTTTGTTTTTATAAGGAGGGTAATACACATGTCTATTCAAATTCCAAGAGGTACTCAGGACTTACTTCCAGGCACAACGGAAGTTTGGCAGTATATTGAACAAACGGCACGCGAAATTTGCCGTCGTTATCAATACAAAGAAATCCGTACACCGATTTTTGAGCATACAGAATTATTTCTGCGCGGTGTCGGTGATACAACGGATATTGTTCAAAAAGAGATGTATTCGTTCAAGGACCGCGGGGATCGCGATTTAACGCTTCGCCCAGAAGGTACAGCCTCTGTTGTCCGTTCTTATCTTGAAAATAAAATGTTCGGCAATGCGAATCAGCCGGTCAAATTATACTATATTGGACCAATGTTCCGTTATGAGCGTCCGCAGGCAGGCCGATTCCGTCAGTTCGTTCAGTTTGGGATTGAAGCACTGGGCAGTAAGGATCCTGCGATTCATGCAGAAGTACTTTCACTAGCCATGGGGATCTACAAAGAGCTGGGCTTAAAGAAGCTGAAGCTTGTGATCAACAGCCTTGGTGACAGCGATAGCCGTACAGCTCACCGCAATGCATTAGTGGACCACTTTAAACCACGGATTGATGAGTTTTGCGGAGATTGTCAAAACCGTCTTGAAAAAAATCCACTTCGAATTCTGGATTGTAAGAAAGATCACAATCATGAATTGATGGCCAGCGCACCATCGATCATTGAATTCTTAAACGAAGAGTCCCGTGTGTATTTTGAAAAAGTACAAAAGCATTTGACTGATCTTGATATTGATTTTGTCATTGATCCAACACTTGTACGCGGACTGGATTATTATAATCACACGGCATTTGAGATCATGAGTGAGGCGGAAGGTTTCGGCTCGATTACGACTCTTTGCGGCGGCGGACGTTACAATGGTTTGGCTGAGCAAATCGGCGGCAGCGATGCACCGGGAACTCCGGGAATCGGATTTGCACTGAGTATTGAGCGGTTGATTTCGGCGCTTGCAGCGGAAAATGTCGAGCTTCCAATTGAAGAAGGCATTGATTGTTACTTAGTTTCTATGGGTGAAGCGGCGAAAGATTATACCGTTAAGCTTGCTTATCAGCTTCGTAAAGCAGGATTTGTGGTCGAGAAAGATTACCAAGACCGTAAAGTGAAAGCTCAGTTTAAATCCGCAGACCGCTTAAAGGCAAAATTTGTGGCGGTACTTGGCGACGATGAGCTTGAGAAACAAATCATTAACCTGAAAAACATGACTACCGGTGAACAGGTTGAAATGGAACTTGCCACCTTTATAGAGCAATTTAAATCACAGCAGTCCTTAGGAGGAAAATAATATGTATGGCAGAACGTATTTCTGTGGAGAAGTCACAGAGCAAGCAATTGGAGAAAAAGTAACATTAAAAGGATGGGTGTCAAAACGCCGCGATCTTGGTGGAGTTATCTTTGTTGATTTACGCGACCGTTCAGGTATCGTTCAAGTCGTGTTTGATTTAAATACATCAAGCGAAGCACTGGCTATTGCTGAGAAAATTCGTAGTGAATACGTTCTTTCTATTGAAGGTGTTGTGCGTGCACGTGATGAAGAAAACATCAATCCAAACATTTCAACGGGTGTTATTGAGGTAGATACAACACACGTTACGATTTTAAACGAAGCAAAAACACCTCCTTTTGCCATTGAAGACCGCACAGAGGTATCTGAGGATATTCGCTTGAAATACCGTTATTTAGATCTTCGTCGTCCGATGATGTTTGAAACATTGAAGATGCGTCATCAAACAACAAAAGCAGTTCGTGAATACCTTGACGGTGCTGGATTCCTTGACGTTGAAACACCAATTTTAACAAAAAGCACGCCAGAAGGCGCACGTGACTACCTAGTACCTAGCCGTGTGCATGAAGGTGAATTCTATGCATTGCCGCAATCACCGCAGTTATTCAAGCAAATGCTGATGGTATCAGGTATTGAACGTTATTACCAAATCGCTCGTTGTTTCCGTGATGAAGATTTACGTGCTGACAGACAGCCTGAATTCACACAAATTGATATTGAAACAAGCTTCATGAGTCAAGATGATATCATTGCAATGACAGAAGAAATGATGGCAAAAGTTATGCGTGAAGTGAAGGGAATCGATATTACACTTCCTCTTCCGCGTATGAAATATGACGAAGCAATGGGCCGTTTTGGTTCAGATAAGCCAGATACACGTTTCGGCTTAGAGTTAATTGACCTTACTGAGTTCTCTAAAGGCTGTGACTTCAAAGTCTTTTCTGGAGCAGTAGCAAAAGGCGGACAAGTAAAAGCATTGAACATCAAAGGTGCTGCGGCTGATTATTCTCGTAAAGATATGGATGGATTAGGTGCATTTGCGGCCATTTATGGTGCGAAAGGTCTTGCTTGGCTGAAGATTGAAGAAGACGGCATGAAAGGTCCTATTGCTAAATTCTTCACAGAAGAAAACCAAAAACAAATGGCACAAATCGTTGATGCTGAAGTAGGCGATATTATTGTATTTGTTGCTGATAAGAAAAGTATTGTTGCCGATGCTCTTGGTGCGCTTCGTATCAAGCTTGGTAAAGAACGTAACCTTATCGACGAAAGCAAATTCAATTTCCTTTGGGTAACAGATTGGCCGTTGTTCGATTATGATGACGAAGCGGGAACCTATTCTGCAGCACATCATCCATTCACAATGCCTTTCCGTGAAGATATCGATATGCTGTCAACTGACCCAGCTAATGTCCGCGCACAAGCGTATGACCTGGTTCTGAATGGTTACGAGCTTGGCGGAGGATCATTACGTATCTTTGAACGTCCGATTCAAGAAAAAATGTTCGAAGTACTTGGATTCACAAAAGAAGAAGCAGCTGAACAGTTTGGCTTCTTGATGGATGCTTTTGAATACGGTACACCGCCGCATGGTGGAATTGCACTTGGGTTAGATAGACTTGTTATGCTGCTTGCTGGCCGTACAAATCTACGTGACACCATTGCCTTCCCGAAAACAGCAAGTGCAAGCGACCCGCTTACAGACGCACCAAGTCAGGTAAGTAAGGCCCAGTTAAGAGACTTAAGTTTGTCAGTTTTGACGAAAAAACAAGATTAATTTACTAGCAGCTCACTCTTGAAAGAGTGAAGTGCTATATGATAAACTACTTGTAACAGTAAAAGTCCTGATGTGTTCGTTCTTTAACCTATAAGTTTTGACCGAACACTTATAGTTACGGGAG
>NZ_JAZVJO010000108.1:0-3557 GCF_059453735.1 Peribacillus sp.
GTCGCGGGTTCGAATCCCGTCTTCCGCTCCAGAAAATTTAAATATTTGGCGGCATAGCCAAGTGGTAAGGCCAAGGTCTGCAAAACCTTTATCCACCGGTTCGAATCCGGTTGCCGCCTCCATTATTATGCCGGTGTGGCGCAATTGGCAGACGCGCACGTCTCAAAATCGTGTTCCGTGAGGAGTGTCGGTTCGACCCCGACCACCGGTATCAGATGACAGAATGCCAAAGCTGTCAAAAAAGTTCCCAGCACTAGTTGTTGGGAACTTTTTTATTTTCCATGCATGTGAATAGAGCAAAGCGACGATTCGTCATTTACTTTAATACATAATGGAACTATAGAACATAAATTAAAAAGTCTAATGATTAGAGAATGTTAGGGCAGAAGATGGGATATAGAGAAGAATATCTGTAGTGATCGAGCCTACAGCTCAGTGCCGGTTAGATTTTATGCTCATCTGCTTCTTCAAAAGTGCAAGTATTAAATTCTCGCACAAGTCTATCAATTACTATTATTTTGTTTGCTATAATGGAATACGCTAATTAACAAGATATTCCTTGCCAGATGATATTGACAGCGGTCAAAAATATCGGTATATTGACATAAGGATAAGTGATTATTCTTTGAACAACAAGTTCAACTTAATAATATGCCGGTGTGGCGGAATTGGCAGACGCGCACGACTCAAAATCGTGTTCCTTACGGAGTGTCGGTTCGACCCCGACCACCGGTATCGAATGACAGCAGGCCAAAGCTGTCGAATCAAGGTTCTCAGCTTTTTATGCTGGGAGCCTTTTTTTGGTTATCTTAATATGATTGGAATAGGCAAAATCGTGTCCTTCATATGGATATATCCAGGAGGAAATAACGTGAGAAAAAGAGGACATTCTAACTAATAATGAGCTGAGAATGATTAATGCAAAATTTACAGACTAAGAAGCGTTAGAAAAGTTTGAGAGGGGGGGAAGTAGTTGCGAGATTTTGTGAAACAAGAGAAAGGATTAACTACTTAGCTATTAATCTGCATTATTTTACCACTATAAAATACTATTGTATTAGTCAGATGAATCTGTTATTATAACATTAATTTAATTGAGAACCTTTAAAGACAGTCCAGAGAGGCTGACAAGGTGGGCGGATATATAGCTTGGAAACTGTATTTGTATACATATAATTGTGTAAAAATGCGGTATTTTCCGGCATTTACCACTTGTCGCGTTGAGGCAAGTGGTTTTTTTATTGCTCACCAAGACTAATACTTGGGAGGAAACAAACATGCAATTAAAAGACAAAGATTTTTCGTTTCAATCTGTACCTAAAGCGAATCGCAACAGCTTCCTCAAAATGCTTGTTGTTATGCTTGGATTCACATTCTATTCAGCAAGTATGTGGGCCGGTGGATCATTAGGGGAAGGATTAACATTTAGTCAACTAATGGGTGTTATTCTACTAGGAAACCTTCTGTTAGGAGCATTCACGGGAGCATTAAGCTATATTGCAGCACAAACGGGCTTATCTACTCACTTACTGGCACAATATAGTTTTGGTAAAAAAGCAGCTTATATCTCTTCATTCATGTTATCAGCAACACAAGTCGGGTGGTTCGGGGTAGGGCTAGGAATGTTCGCTTATCCGGTTTCTAAATTAACTGGTCTTCCACTTGTCCCTATTGTCATCATTACAGGCATTCTAATGACAGCCACTGCTTATTTTGGTATGAAAGCCTTAACGATATTAAGTTTTATTGCTGTACCAGCTATTGCGATATTTGGATCAACGAGTGCCGGAATGGCCATTACGGATATGGGTGGAATTGATGCACTTATGGCCTATAAACCGGATACATCCTTAACATTAGCAGCAGCCTTAACGATTACAATCGGTTCATTTATTAGTGGTGGTACGTTAACACCCGATTTTGCACGCTATGCCAAAACAGGAAAGCATGCTGTTACAACTACCGTCATTGCCTTTTTCTTAGGAAATACATTAATGTTCTTATTCGGTGCGATTGGTGTAATTGCAACAGGTCACAATGATATTTCAGACGTCATGATTTCACAAGGGCTACTCTTACCGGCCGTATTAGTGCTCGGATTAAACATATGGACAACTAACGATAACGCACTTTACGCCTCTGGACTTGGTTTTGCCACAATGTTTAAGAAGCCAAAGGTATTTATGGTTATGATGAACGGTACAATTGGAACGGTATTTGCCATCGTTCTTTATAACAACTTCACAAGCTGGCTGACATTCTTAGGCTCCACTCTGCCAGCTATTGGATCAATTATTATAGTGGATTTCTTCTTTATCCAGAAAAGACAATATATTCAGTATGAGAAGGCAAACATTGCAAGAGTACATATACCAGCCATCATTGCATGGGCTGTGGGTGTCATCTCGGGATTAACTTTGCCGGGGATTGCACCACTAAACACATTATTTATCACAGGAATTGTTTATATAGTCACTGTTAGGTTGTTGAAAACAACCGTTGTTACAGAAGTGGATGAGGAGGAAGAAGTCATTTATGCAAAAGTGGTCTAATGCTTCGATCTTCGGAAGAGAGGGTCTTTGGGATTTACTGATAGAAAATGGTTCCTTTAAAAAAATTGTTAAATCTGGTACAAGCGGATTTGATAACTGTGAAACAATCGATTTAAGCGGAAAGCTAGTGTGTGCGCCATTTATAGAACCGCATATTCATCTAGATACTACCTTAACGGCAGGACAGCCACGCTGGAATGAAAGCGGAACTCTATTTGAAGGTATCCAATGCTGGTCTGAAAGAAAAGATTCTTTAACAAAAGAAGATGTGAAAGAGCGTGCTAAAAAAGCCCTTAGCTGGCAAATAGCTAACGGAATAGGTGCTGTACGCACACATGTTGACACAACGGATCCTTCTTTAACAGCTTTAGAGGCTTTGCTTGAAGTAAAAGCAGAAATGAAGGAATTCCTTGATTTGCAAATTGTTGCTTTCCCGCAGGAAGGTCTTGTTTCATATCCGAATGGTTTGGAACTGGTAGAGGAAGCATTAAAAATGGGGGCAGACGTTGTCGGAGGCATACCTCACTTTGAATTTACGCGTGAAGATGGCGTTCAATCGATTCGCGAGATTTTTAAATTAGCCATGAAGTATGACAAGCCGATTGACATTCATTGTGATGAAATTGATGATGAGCAATCTCGCCATGTGGAAGTTGTAGCACGAGAAACGATTATGAACGATTATCAAGGTCGGGTTACAGCAAGTCATACGACAGCAATGGGCTCTTACAATGATGCTTACACATATAAATTGATGCGTGTCCTTAGACTTGCTGAATTGAACTTTGTGGCGAATCCACTAGTGAATATTCATCTGCAAGGGCGTTTTGACACGTATCCAAAACGCCGTGGCTTAACACGTGTAAAAGAGCTTGATCAAAACGGATTAAATGTTTGCTTCGGTCATGACGATATTATGGATCCTTGGTATCCGATTGGAAATGGGAATATGCTGCAAGTACTGCATATGGGCTTACATGCTTCACAGTTAATGGGCTATAGTGA
>NZ_JAZVJO010000109.1:0-3644 GCF_059453735.1 Peribacillus sp.
GATGATCTTTTTTTACAACCTCCCAATGTAGAGAATATTCTTTCTGAAAATTTACTAACGTAAGTATTCTATTTAGCTTTAATATTTAAAGTTAAACAATATGTAAACTTCTAAAATTTTATAAATATAAAATGTTGCAATTACCAGTAAAATGGTAAAATACTAGTATGAATGTAACTAATTATACTAGGACGGAGAGATGGGATGAGGAAAATTCTCACGGTGGCAGCCAGCTTGTTTTTGTTGATGCCAACCGTAGGCTATGCGGCGGGGATGCAGGATGTCCATTCATTGGAGAACAAGGGAAGCGGTAAAGAGAAAGTAATTGTAAATGAGCAGAGGGATAGTATCTTAAGTCAGCAGGCGATGCCTCAAGCGAATTTGACTGTAAAGCCTGAATTTAAGAAGAATCAAATCGAGAAGATTTTCAAAACTTCTTCGGACTTTGATCAACATGAGCTGATCATCAAGTTCAAAGAAGAAACAACTGACGGTCAAAAGAATGAAGTTTTAAAGAAGCATTATCTGAAGAAGAAGTCTGAATTGGATGTTGCTTCTTTTGTGCTTGTGGAGACAGCGAGGGGGGAAGATCATCAATCACTTGCTAAAAAATTAGTCAAAAGTGAAGTGGTTGAGTATGTCGAGCCGAATGCTAAAGCGAAGAAAACCTATGTACCGAAAGATCCTCATTATAAGAAACAATGGCATTTGCCTAAGTTGAATTTACCTAAAGCTTGGGATGTGACAAAAGGCTCCAACAAGGTGATTGTTGCTGTCATTGATGATGGTGTTCAGACGAATCATCCTGACTTGAAACACAGTATTGTAAATCCCTTCAATGCTGTCAGCGGAACAAGTTATACTCCTGGCAACCATGGAACGCATGTGGCGGGAATCATCGCAGCGGCAGCAAATGGTTCAGGCTCTGTCGGCGTGGCACCAAATGTCAAAATCATGCCGATTGATGTGTTTTATGGAGACGGTGCCTCTTTTTATGATGTAGCGGTAGGTGTGCAATATGCCGTCAATAAAGGCGCAAAGGTCATTAATATGAGTATTGGTGCCTATTCGGGACATTATTTGCTGGATTATATTATACAATATGCTGCTGCCCAAGGAGTTACTGTGGTTGCAGGATCCGGAAATGATGCTGTGAATTATCCTTTTTATCCTGCAGCATATGATAATGTCATAGCTGTCAGCAGTACGAATAGGAATGATAAGGATTCCTGGTTTTCTAACTATGGTTACTACATTGATTTTTCCGCACCGGGTGAAGAGATTTACTCGACGGTAACGAAAAGCTCCTATGCTGCTTATGATGGCACGTCTATGGCAACGCCGGTAGTTGCGGGTGTAGCAGCTTTAGTTCTATCCAAAAATCCGTTTTTGTCAGGATATCAGGTGGAAAGTATACTGGCTCGCTCTTCCATTGATCTTGGAAGAAAAGGGTGGGATTCTTTATATGGTTATGGAAGGGTAGATGCACAGCGGGCTTTGAATAGCACAGCGGCACCATTATCGAATCTTTCCGTGCCGACAGGCTTCAATATGACGGGGAGCAATAAAGCAGGCATTACCTTCAACGCGACAGGTAACACGATTTTGAATGTCTATGTACAGAACAGCAACGGAAAGACGGTCCGCAAGCTTGTCAGCAACAAGATGTGGAATGGCGGCAAGGCATCGATTGCTTGGGATGGAAAACTTGATGGTACTTCTGTAATGGCTTCAAGCGGTAACTATAAGATCGTTGTCGCCTTATCGAGCGGAACACGTTCTTTAAGCTGGAACAGATTCATCAAGGTGACAAATAATATCCCGCCTAAAGTGGATACGGCTGCTACCAATCATTTCTCGCCAACGCTAAACAAAAGTGTCAATATTCCTTTTACATTAAGCAAAGCAGCTTTCTTATCCGTTAAAGTGACAGATGGTTCGAATCGTCTCGTGAGGCAGTTATGGAACAGTAAATCAACTGCAGCAGGCAAAAGAAGCATTTCTTGGGATGGAAAGAATACTTCCGGCAAGCTTATGAAAGACGGTGATTATAAACTCGTCTTCACCGCTAAGGATAGTAATAAGAAAAGCAGTTCCAAATCTGTCAAAATCAAAATGGATCGTGTCGCACCAAGCACTTCTTTGACCCTTTCATCAGGCCGTTTCAAAATGGATGGAAAATCCCTGCACACCGCACACTTTAACTTGACGGAAGCGGCATATGTGACGGCATCTGTTCATTCGGAAAATGGTACTGTCATGCAGACGCTTGTGAATAATACATCCACAAAAGCAGGTAAAGGAACAGTCAGATGGAACGGGAAGAATAATAAGACAGCATTGGTGTCTGAAGGGAAATATTATTATCAATTTGTGCTAAGTGATGTTACAGGCAATAAGAAAACCGTCAAAAGTCCAATCTTCACTGTCACTAACAATGTTAAGCCTTTCATCACAGGACAAAGGGACGCAGTGGTACTTCCGTATGAAGGTGCCGATGTGTCTTATACTCTTTCCAAGCAAAGTAAAGTTACAATTTGGATAGAGAAAAATGGCGAAGTCGTCAAAACTATCACTACAGAAGCCAATAAAGCTGGAGGAAGTCATTCCTTCTTATGGAACGGGACAGATGATGATGGGAAAGCAGTTAACGATGGAACCTATTCCTACGTTATACAAGCTGTTGATTCCCAAGGTTTGACTGGAAATTTCAGAAGCTATGTGTTTGTGGATGAAAGATAAGATATATTAGTTGGAATAAGGAAAGGGAGCCAATCCGGCTCCCCTTTCCTATTCACTCATCAAAATCTCCCTTATCAATCCGTCTATATATCTCCTCATATACGCCGCCGATGCATTGATATAGCTGAATGGACTCCTTAGATCCTTTGCCCATCTGGAATTGTTCGGCTTGCGTATAATGGTACGAAAATTGTTTCTCCAGATGTTTGAGCAGTTTGTCTTTATCCACGCTGGTCAGCCCCCTTTTAATACCTTACTAGAGTCTTCGCATTTGATGGATGGCCTGCATCTATGAATCACCGCATTGAAGTCAATCGGCTGTTTACGATAAGATGTCTTTTTATTGCATTTACCCAATGTATGTAGAAAAATATCACTTATAATGAAAAACCTCCCTATTGAATAGGTATTTACTCATCCCTTTATTCTTTTTCAGAATATAATTAAGAAATAATGGTAAAAAAGTCTGTGCGGTTGTAAAATTAAGGAATAACTTATTTCTTATCATAATGATCGTGAGGATAAACATTGAAATATATGATGGGTGTGTCACTCTTTCTCTATTTGTCGGTGGCTGCGGGTTGGGCACCTGCTCAGGAAGAAGATTGGAATCAACGATTTGTGACTGTAACGGAAGATGTTCAGCTTACGGAGGAAATTGACGGTGAAAGTATTTTGTTTGGTGTACTGCCGGAAGATCAGAATTTTTTAATCGAAAAGGAAGATGGGAATAACTACTATATACGTTTTGGTAACCATACATTCGCTTTACCGAGAAACAAAGGCTCCATATCCGAATTGCCGCTTCAGGTACTAGAAGATAATCCTGCAAGTGGAACAATGGTCACAAGAATGGAAGCGATTGTTCACGAACAGCCTTCTGGGGAAGCAAGACAGCTTGC
>NZ_JAZVJO010000110.1:0-5695 GCF_059453735.1 Peribacillus sp.
ACTGAATTTATGATGATAATAAAGGGCTTTCCTACTTCTTTTAGTTCAGATATAACCCTTTCCTCTGCATCGATGTAGTCCTTTCGGGGGATTTCTCCGATTGTTCCA
Source organism: Peribacillus sp. (assembly GCF_059453735.1). Classification (NCBI taxonomy): domain Bacteria; kingdom Bacillati; phylum Bacillota; class Bacilli; order Caryophanales; family Bacillaceae; genus Peribacillus; species Peribacillus sp. The sequence goes on from NZ_JAZVJO010000110.1 coordinate 109, forward strand.
TCCGTCGTGACGACTACACCCAGCGTAGAATGATCCTGAATGACCTTTCTCGTGCCAATTTCAGCCGCCTCATGAAATGGGATTGGTTCCTCATACCAAGGCGTGTGAATCATTCTGGGACCATTCTCATCTTCATACCCTTTCGCGCCGGGCACCGTATAACCAACACAATCAACGAGGCGTATATTTACATTCAACCCTTCAGCAACTTCTATCGTTGCAGCCTGATTGGGGACGAATTTCGGCTCTGTTGTCATGATTGTTCTCCCAGCGGCACTTTGCGGCAATTCATCCTGTGCTCTTGCACGATCTGATTCAGTATCCATATTCGGAATAACGACTAACTCCATAAACTTTTTGATAAATGTGGATTTACCAGTACGAACTGCCCCAACTACACCTAAGTAGATGTCGCCGCCGGTCCGTTCAGCAATATCTTTGAAAATATCTACCTTCTCCAGCAATATAACCCCTCCCGCTCTTAAGTCTTGGGATTTTCATCCACTTGACTACTTTATCTAGGACACTATTAGTTTATGATGTTGTCCTAAAAAAATATTCCTCTTTTATTTGCCCTTTAGTCCATCCCCCCGTGCATTCATCTATATAAGTTAATCATCTGCGCAATCAAATCAGGCTAAGGAGAAGAAAAAAATCCTCCTACTACACTATATTGTGTAGAAGAAGGATTATGCTTATTTCACTAAGAATATTGGTTTTTCAGCTTCATCAATTGTATAAGGCAAAGAAAAAGCCGGAACAAAATCAGATTCTTCCACTAAAATTTTTCGAATGTCCTCACCCTTTTTAAAGGAATGTTTTTTTTCTTTGAGGGCATCGTATAAATCTGGTGTATAATCAACGAATAATTCAGCTTTATTATTGACGATAATCGATAATGGTCGTTGTGAATACGGACTAGTCACTGTTGGTGCTTCTTTTAGACCCAGTTTTTTATAATCAAGCGTAAATACTTCGTCTGAAAGCACCTCGCCGTATGGTGGATAACCGTTCGTCTGACGATAACTCGTCAACCGAAGATTCAAATCCTGAATGGCTTGAGCCATCCTTACATCAAGTAATTTGACAGCAGGGTTGGTTTCAACATCGATGAGCACATATTGAAAAATGCCTCCAGCGTCAAACGAATTAGGAGGAGCTTCAGCTATGTATCTTGGTACGATCTTTTTAAAATCTACCACATATTTTTGATAAATAGGTGTTTCTGCTTCTTTTGTTATAATCGGCAGGATCCCGCCCCCAGTTTTTTGAAACTGATCAACCGCACTTTGTACCGATTGGATTTGTTCTTTGTAAGGGGTTTGGTTTTCTTTCCGTTGACTATCCGGATACATACACCCAGTTAGGAGTAATGGAATACAAAAAATAATAACTGCCCATTTTACTTGTTTCATATAATTCGCCTCGCTTAAGTGGTTGGTCCACTAAATACTACTACAAAGATGATTAAACCAGCGATAATCATAAGTATGTATGCAAAAATCGCCATAAAAGCCTTGAAGAAACCGCTTAATTTATACCGGCTTAGGTAAATAGAAAAAATGGAGATTGCCATAAAGCCCATAGCAATAAAAGAGATCCACATTTTTTGCAATGCTGGTGTCACAAAACCTACTCCTTTATCGTAGTGCTCATCCACTACACATTTTAGTTTTAGGGGCTTGTCCTATTTTGATATAACAGACTATTCATCAAGTTAAAAAAGCAGAAGATATGTCTATCGATATATCTTCTGCCATTTGACTAAACCCACCAGTTCCAAGTTAGATTACTAGTTTACTATCGATGCATTGTATGCTTCCTAATCTAAAGGCGTATCAGCTAATGCCTATTTTCCGAAAAAATATTTCACACATTACGTAATCTTTTTGAAAGAATCACAAACTTATTCAGATTCGCGCTCTTCCATTATATTAAATAAATCTTCCATTTCACTTCGTTTATCTCGATTCATCAATAAATCAACGGAATCCTTTACGTCTTTTCCAGCAAACAATACTCCGTAAAGCGCATTTGTAATCGGCATATCGACTTCATACTTTTGCGCAAGCTGATAAGCTGCCTTTGTGGTTCGAACACCTTCAACCACCATGCCCATGTTCGTCAGTACTTCGTCGAGCTTTTGTCCTTTACCAAGCAAATTACCGGCCCGCCAATTTCTAGAATGGACGCTTGTACAAGTTACAATTAAATCTCCAATACCCGTCAACCCTGAAAAAGTTAACGGATTTGCCCCCATTGCACTGCCTAATCGGGTAATTTCCGCAAGACCGCGGGTAATAAGAGCTGCTTTAGCATTATCTCCATACCCTAATCCGTCAGTAATCCCTGAAGCTAACGCAATGATATTTTTTAAGGCACCGCCTATTTCCACGCCAACGATATCTGGATTCGTATAAACTCGGAAGTATTGATTGATGAATAGATCTTGAATTCGTTCAGCTGCAGCCATGTTTTTTGAAGATACAGCTACCGTTGTAGGATGACGCAAGCTTACTTCCTCAGCATGACTTGGTCCAGAAAGGACCACTAATTCTTTTAACATACTGCCAGACATGTCTGCTTCTATCATTTCAGAAATCCGCATTAAGGAATCCGGTTCGATCCCCTTTGAAACATGAACAACCGTTAGCGGCTGTTGGCTGACTTTTTCAATATCCTTTAAAACATCACGAATTGCCTTGGTCGGCACCGCCAAAATAATAATATCAAGATCCCTGAGGGCAGAGTCTAAGGAGCTAAACCCTGTGATTCCTTGTGGAAGCTTAATATCCGGAAGATATTTATGATTGGTTCTTTGGGAATTGATTTCTTCAATCTGTGCTTCCTTATGACCCCATAAACGCACTTCATGTCCATTATCTGCGAGAACCATTGCTAAGGCAGTACCCCAGCTTCCTGCTCCGATTACGGCTGCTTTTTGCTTTGTTCTTGTCATATTCAACCACCTTTTCTCTAAAAGGTAACTATTCTATGGTGAAGGAAGTCAGGACTGAGTGCATCCTAACAACCCTACAGAACATAGATAGCCTTCGATCTCTTGATGACTAACTAGATGTCATTATTTTCTTTGACGGCCAAAAATACGAATTGGCGTGCCATCAAACTCAAAGGCATCACGAATTCTATTTTCTAAGAATCTCTGATAAGAGAAGTGAAGAAGTTCTGGATCATTAACAAACACTACAAATGTAGGCGGTTTGATAGCTACTTGAGTGGTGTAGTAAATCTTCAGACGAGTACCATTATGGGTAGGTGTCGGATTCATGGCTACGGCATCCATTAACACTTCGTTAAGAATATTCGTTTGCACACGAAGCGCATGGCTTTCACTAACCTTATCAATTACTGGAAGAAGCGTATGGATCCGCTGCTTTGTTAACGCAGACAAGTAAATGATTTTAGCATAGTCCAAGAATAAGAAATGAGCTCGAATATCTTCTTCGAATTTCTTCATTGTTTTATCATCTTTTTCTAATGCATCCCACTTATTAACGACGATAATAATTCCTCGGCCTGCTTCATGAGCATACCCAGCAATTTTCTTATCCTGTTCACGAATACCTTCTTCAGCATTTAATACCACAAGAACAACGTCAGAGCGTTCAATTGCACGTAAGGCTCTAAGTACACTGTATTTCTCAGTGCTCTCATATACCTTCCCTTTTTTACGCATCCCTGCCGTATCAATAATGACGTACTCTTTGCCATTAAATTTATAAGGGGAGTCAATCGCGTCACGAGTCGTCCCTTCGATTTCACTAACAATTACCCGCTCTTCTCCAAGCAAAGCATTAACTAATGAAGATTTCCCAACGTTCGGTCTTCCAATTAAACTGAACTTGATGACATCATCCTCATAATCCTGGCCGCCGAAATCTGGGAAATACTTAGCCACTTCGTCAAGTAAGTCTCCTAAACCAAGACCATGTGAACCTGAAATTGGGAATGGCTCTCCAAATCCAAGTGCATAGAAATCATAAATTTGGTCGCGCATTTCAAGATTATCAATTTTATTAACAGCCAGTACGACTGGTTTTTTTGACTTATAAAGAATTTTCGCAACTTCTTCATCTGACCCAGTCACACCTTCACGGCCATTCACCATAAAAATGATAACATCCGCTTCATCAATAGCTATTTCAGCTTGTGCACGGATTTGTTCAAGAAATGGTTCATCACCAATATCTATTCCACCCGTATCAATAATGTTAAAGTCATGCGTTAACCATTCTCCTGAACTATAAATCCTGTCTCTCGTTACGCCTGGTACATCTTCAACGATAGAAATTCTCTCTCCAACAATTCTGTTAAAGATTGTCGATTTTCCAACGTTAGGCCGTCCGACGATCGCAATTACCGGTTTTGGCATTGTATTCACCCTTCCACTCCATATATCTTTAAAGCTCATGAAATCCATGAATGCATTTATCTCCACTAAAAAAATTGCACTGTTGATTTTCATATTTGCAGAAACTGCAGTTAGGCTTCGGTATGTATTTACCAGCTCTCTAACTATCATATAGTATCAAATTTTCCGCCAATCAACAATGATTGTCTAAAAAACACTTTTATTATGATGTCACATGTTTCCTTTTATTAGGAATTAAATTTCGCCTGCGTTTGTTGATAAAGCACCTTACTAATCAGTTCTGCAGCAATACAGGCAAGCCCAACTGTGACAGACAATGTCACATTATCGAGCCACTCAAGGGAAATACTTTTGTAAGGCAAGGTGTGTACAGCCAATAATCCTGCAAACACACAATCACCCAGCACCATCCCAATTATGATGGCACTAATCCGCTGTTTCCAGTCTTTAAATAACAAAAACGCTGTATAATTAATGGCAATGGCTTGCATCCAAGAAGCTTCAAAAATTAATATAATTGGATCCAGCAAAGCAAATAATTGAAATGCCGCATACCCAATTCCTATTGTACAAAATTTAAATACAAAATAACTCGTATGAATGAAGGACAATTTCCGATTGTATATCAGTAAACAAATCAACAAATAAAGTCCGCCTAAACCTATTCGGTAAGGATAAACAGCTAATTCATATCCAGATAAAATAATCAAAATGAGTAGATGACATATTAACTGAGATCGAAAAGCTGTTTTAGGCATAAAAAATACCACGACTACCCACCCCATCCAAATAATCCAATAGAAAAACAACCCATCCATAACGTTCACCTCCTTTAAAAGACATTATGTCTCCTTTAAAACAAGATTAAACACGCTATGGGTAGATGAATAAAAAATACAGACTATAGGGGAAAATAACCGAAAGGAAAGGGGGCGAAATATTGGGAAAAGATCGTCAAGAAAAAAAACTCAAAGAAAGCCGCCGAGTCGAGTCTGACCGTGACCAATCACTAAAATACCCTGGAGCTACTAGACTCGAAGGACCAGAAGAAGCAAGAAAACGAAATTCCTAAACCTAAAGGAGGCTGTCCAAATCGGGCTGCCTCTTTTTGTGCATTTGTACCTAGCTGTTTTGGCACTTGAGGGTTGGTACTTGTGAAAATAGGGTATCTTTCTCTTTTGTGGTTAGCTGGTT
>NZ_JAZVJO010000111.1:0-3400 GCF_059453735.1 Peribacillus sp.
AAGTAGCTCCGATAAGGAAGTACTTCAGCATGGACATTCCTTCAATTGAGTTAGTAATCAGAGCATATTCAACGGCTCAAGTCTATCCAATCAAAGCAGTCTATCGATCATTAAGTGCTCACTTTTTAGGTATCTCCGTACCTGGAATTAGTCTTACTGCCTTATGTATCTACTTGGACTTATTAACGATACCTTATTCTTTTTTACTTTTAGCCTTACTTGGAGCATTTCTCATCACATCTATGCATGCTCTAATAGAGTATTTTCTTTCATTAAATGCCATAAAACCAATCATCAACCACATTACGATTACATCGAATCGAATGAATTCAAATACCAATACGCTAGAAACCGGAATTTTTTTAAGAATGCGAACCAAAATTCTTATTAGTTTCATATTCTTAACCCTTTTTCCTGTCATGCTCTCTGGAATCATTTTACTAGCAAAATCTTATGAAGCTAATTTTTCCTTTCTAAAGGATTTCGTCTGGACCGCCGTTTTTATTGTGATTATATTACTTCTTATCGCTTTTGGCGGTGCTCTGCTATTAACGAGTAATCTTCAGGAACCCATTGAAGAATTAAGGACCGGGATGCTTGCAGTAAAGAATGGTAAACTAGAAACCATTGAAAATCCTTATTCAGATGAGTTTTCCCATCTTTTTTCAGGATTTAATCATATGGTTGATGCCATTAAGGAACATGATCAAAAAAATGAGGACTTGCTAAATAATATATTCACCATGCTTGCTGCTACCTTGGATGCCCGAGACCCTTATACAGCTGGACATTCAATCAGAGTGGCAGAATATGCAGGACTAATCGGAGCACAAGCGGGACTTGCTCCTGCACAGCTCGATCAATTACGAAAATCTGCACTCGTTCACGATATCGGGAAAATAGGCATTAAAGATGCCATTCTCTTAAAAACAGGAAAGCTGACTGATCATGAGTTTAACCAAATAAAACAACATCCTGTTATTGGTGCGGGAATCTTTGAACAGTATAATATGACGAATGAACTGCTTTCACTCGTACCCGGCATTAAGTATCACCATGAACGCTTTGATGGCAAAGGATACCCGGAAGGCCTTGCTGGAGAAGACATCCCGTTGTTCGGACGTATCATCGCAGTGGCTGATGCCTATGATGCCATGACTTCTGATCGTACTTACCGGAAAAGCATGAGTCCCCAAGAAGCCATTTCCATTTTAAGAGATGGAAAAGGCACACAATGGGATCCTGAATTTGCTCAGTTGTTTATTGATTTACAAGAAAAGGAACTTGAACGTCATAATCAAAACAGCCTAATTGCCTGGTAATGCTCATTCAAATCCGGAAAATATTTTTATCTATGCCTCTTCCGTGTTATACTTTTATAGATATTGTCATTTGGAGGAATGTATATAAATGATTACAGTAAATAATGTTGGCCTGCGATATGGTGATCGCAAGCTTTTTGAAGATGTAAATATAAAGTTCACACCTGGCAATTGCTATGGTTTAATTGGCGCCAATGGAGCAGGGAAATCAACTTTCTTAAAAATATTATCAGGTGAAATTGAAGCTCAGAGCGGCGACGTTCATATGGGTCCAGGCGAACGCCTTGCCGTTTTAAAACAAAATCACTTTGAATATGAAGAACATGAAGTTATGAAAGTAGTTATGATGGGGCATGAACGTTTGTACCAAGTCATGCAAGAAAAAGATGCCATCTATATGAAAGCTGATTTCACTGATGAAGATGGGATGAAGGCAGCTGAATTAGAAGGCGAATTTGCTGAACTTAATGGCTGGGAAGCTGAGCCTGAAGCAGCGATTCTTTTAAAAGGTCTTGGTATTACAGATGAACTACATGATAAAAAGATGTCTGAACTAGCAGGCGGAGACAAAGTTAAAGTCTTACTTGCACAAGCACTATTTGGTAAACCAGATGTTCTTTTACTCGATGAGCCTACCAACCATCTTGATTTACAAGCGATCCAATGGCTTGAGGAATTCTTAATCGGTTTTGAAAACACTGTTATTGTTGTTTCCCATGACCGTCACTTCCTCAATAAAGTCTGTACACATATTGCTGACCTTGATTTTGCAAAAATCAAAGTCTACGTTGGTAATTATGACTTCTGGTATGAATCAAGCCAGCTTGCTCAGCGATTATCTCAAGATTCTAACAAGAAAAAAGAAGAAAAAATTAAAGAACTACAGGCATTTGTTGCCCGATTTAGCGCCAATGCCTCAAAGTCTAAACAAGCAACTTCAAGAAAAAAATTATTAGACAAAATTTCGTTAGATGATATCCAGGCTTCTTCCCGCCGTTATCCTTTTGTTAACTTCACTCCTGAACGTGAGGTTGGAAATGATTTGCTGCAAGTCAGTGGAATTACAAAAACAATTAATGGTGAAAAAGTGCTTGATAACATTTCCTTCGTTATGAATAAAGGGGATAAAATTGCCCTTATAGGTCAAGATGAAAATGCACAATCTACTTTATTTAAAATTTTAGCTGGTGAAATGGAACCAGACAGCGGAACGTTTAAATGGGGGATTACTACTACTCAAGCTTATTTACCAAAAGATAACGCTGAGTTTTTTGAAGGCTGCGATATGACACTGATTGATTGGCTGCGACAATACTCGCCTAACGATGAAAGTGAAAACTTCTTACGTGGATTCCTTGGCCGGATGCTATTCTCTGGTGAAGAAGTACAAAAGAAAGCATCCGTTTTGTCTGGTGGAGAAAAAGTTCGTTGTATGCTTTCAAGAGCCATGCTAAGCGGTGCAAATGTTCTTATGCTTGACGAACCTACCAACCATCTAGATTTAGAATCCATTACAGCATTGAATAATGGCTTGATCTCCTATAAGGGCTCCATGCTCTTTACTTCTCATGATCACCAGTTCATGCAAACCATCGCAAATCGAATTATTGAAATCACACCAAAGGGTATCGTAGATAAGCAAGTATCTTATGACGAATACCTAGAAGATGCTGAAATACAGAAACAAGTTGCAGAAATGTATAAATAATAAACAGACAGAGGAGTCTCATTTTTGAGACTCCTCTTCTTTTTGCAGAAAATGCACGTTTTAAATCACCTTATATCTGGAATAATGGAAGGATAAGGGGTGATAATGTGGAATCTAGAGAAATTGAAAATGTATTTGAAGCAGCAGGTTATGACTTTTTGTATCGGAATTTTCACTATCAAGTATATGTATCAGGACTATTCGAACAAATTGATAATCCAGCACTATTAGAAAAATTCTTAGAATGCTATGGATTCGAACCTGAACAGTCATTGATATTCGATGAATTTGCTTTTCATTTTCGGATATTCGAAAATTTGTACCATAAAAACAACTTAAAACATGATCCTGATTTTTATTGGCATTAACT
>NZ_JAZVJO010000112.1:0-2861 GCF_059453735.1 Peribacillus sp.
AAAGTTTATCTTTACAAAGCTTGATGAAACAAATTCTATTGGCACTATGTTTAATTTAATGATTAAATATAATAAAGGACTCGCTTACTATACGAATGGTCAAGAAGTACCAGAAGATTTAGAACAACCAAGTAGTGATAAACTACTAGAGCTTTTTTTCAAGGAGAATTTAGATGAAGGATCAAGCTGATAAACTACGTCAAAAAATGCTTGAAAGCGAAGAGACGATAGGAAGATCAATTGCAGTTGTAAGCGGTAAAGGCGGAGTAGGAAAAAGCAATTTTACAACCAACTTCGCAACACTATTGGCTAAAACCGGTAAAAAGGTAATCATCCTAGATATGGATATCGGGATGGGGAATGTCCATATTTTAGTGGGCAACTCTGTGAAATATAGTTTGAAAGATTACTTGGATGGTCAATTGGCACTGGAAGATGTCACGTTTAAAACAGAAGAAGGTGTCAGCTATATATCTGGAGGATCGGGCATGTCGTCATTAATGGATTGGTCCCCGGCTATATTTGAACGTCTAATAACAGCTTTTGAAACATTGCAAAAGGAATATGATTTTGTATTCTTTGATATGGGTGCAGGTGTCGTTGATTGGTCGCTCGATTTATTGACATCAATTGAGGAAATTATCGTCATTTCAACAGCTGAACCAACTTCCATAATGGATGCCTATTCAATGATGAAGTTTATTCATCTAAAAGATTCTCAGAAGAAATTCTATTTATTATGTAATCGCGCATTTACAGCAGAGGAAGGCTTGGAAACGACTCAGCGATTAAAAACAGTCATGAAGAAATTTCTGGAAAAGGATGTCCATATTCTTGGTTCGCTTCCAGAAGATCCAGTTGTCCGCCAAGCCGTCCGCCAACAATCCTTGTTCACGACGACATATCCGGATGCTCCTGTCTCAAAAACTATGGGCAAGCTTGTTCAACAGTTTTTAACAGCAGAAACAGAAATGATAGAAGTACATGCTTCAAGTCAATCAAGTAAGTTTTTATCCAAATTAAAAAGCATCTTTTCGAGAGGTCGTGGTTAAATGAAGATCCTAAAGAAAAGTAAGTTATTGGTTGTTGACGATTCGGCCTTTATGCGGAAGTTAATAAGTGATTTTTTTTTGGACCATCCGTACATTGAAGTAATAGGAGCAGCACGAAACGGTAAAGACGCACTAAAAAAAATGGAACAGCTAAAGCCGGATGTCGTAACGATGGATGTTGAAATGCCGGAAATGAATGGGTTAGATGCTTTAAAGGAAATTATGCAAAAGTATCCTGTGCCTGTTGTCATGCTTTCAAGTACTACACAACGTGGAGCGGATAATACCTTAATGGCGATGGAGTATGGAGCAGTTGACTTTGTAGCTAAGCCGAGTGGGACAATTTCGCTAGATTTACATAAAATTCAAGATGAATTAGTTCGGAAAGTAGTTGGAGCTTCTAAAATTTCCATTTCGAAGTTGAAAAAGCCGATGCGTACATCTTTAGCCATTAATCAACCAATAGGTGAGACAGTTGCAAATGAAGGATCCAATGGTATAAAGACTAAACCGTTGGAAACGTTTAATCCAGCAATTCCCCGAAAAGCATGGGGGAAAACGTCCAGGAAAATTATATTAATCGGTACTTCTACAGGAGGTCCAAGGGCTTTACAGGAAGTGATTACAAAAATACCTGGAACAGTAAACGCACCGATTATGATCGTTCAGCATATGCCTGCAGGATTCACAAAATCTTTGGCCACAAGACTTGATCAATTGAGTGAAATCCATGTAAAAGAAGCAGAGCATGGAGATATATTACAAAAAGGAACCGCTTATCTTGCCCCAGGTGGTTATCATCTTAAATTGAGAAAAGTCGGATCAAGTTTCGCTGTCGTACTTGATCAAGATGAGCCCCCGCGATCAGGTCATCGCCCATCTGTAGATGTCATGTTTGAAAATGTAAGTCAATATACGGATTTTGATAAAATTGCTGTTATTATGACCGGAATGGGTTACGACGGCTCAAAAGGATTAGTTTCACTTAAAAATACAGGAAATGTAATTGCTATTGCAGAGTCAGCCGAAACGTGTATCGTTTATGGAATGCCAAAAGCTGCCGTGGAAACGCAGCTTGTAGATGAAGTGGCGGATGTTGATCATATTGCACAGACAATTATGAAATATATGCCTTAAAAAAAGGGGTGTCTTCTAAATGGAATTAAATCAATATTTAGAAATGTTTATTGAAGAAAGCAAAGAACATTTGCAAGCATGCAGCGAACATTTATTGGAGTTGGAAAAAAATCCGGACGATTTAACAATTGTTGGAGAAATATTCCGTTCTGCCCATACCTTAAAAGGGATGGCAGCAACAATGGGCTATGAGGATTTAGCAGATTTAACACATAAAATGGAAAATATACTAGATGCCATTCGTAACGGAAAAATTAAAGTTACTGCAGAGATTTTGGATGTTGTATTTGAATCTGTTGATCATCTTGAACAGATGGTGTTTCATATCGCTGATGGTGGAGATGGCAAACGGAATGTTCAGGCGACAGTTGAAAAATTAAAACGCATTGAAGCTGGTGAACCAGATACAACGGTAGTCGGAGGGGAATTAGCACAATTGGAAAGTGCAGCTACATTGGTTGCCGATTCAATTGAAAAACCTCTAATTACAGCAGGTGAATTAAAGCTATCTTATGATGACTTTGAAAAGACCGTTATTTTACAGTCTTCTGAACAAGACTTTAATACCTATGAAATTACGATAGCTTTACGGGAAGATTGTTTATTAAAAGCAGCCCGTGTCTTTATGGTATTTGAAATTTTGGAGAAAAACGGTGATGTTATTAAATCATC
>NZ_JAZVJO010000113.1:0-1950 GCF_059453735.1 Peribacillus sp.
AGGCCTAATGGAGATGAAAAATCGGCTAATTTTTCGTTTCAGATTGAAAGGCAAAGCGGGAACGATGTGCTTGCTATTCAGGGAGCAGCCATTGGCTACAACCAAGATTATGTTTCCCGAAACATTAACATCAATATTTCAAAAGGGGACAGTGTAGCGCTTGTTGGTCCTAATGGGGTTGGGAAATCGACACTATTAAAGACATTGATTGGCAAGCTTGAACTCCTTTCAGGTGGATTTAAAATGGGCACAAACGTCCAAATCAGCTACTACGATCAGGAACAAGCTAATCTCATTTCAAATAAACGAGTATTAAACGAACTATGGGATGAACATCCATTAAAGCCTGAGAAAGAAATCCGAACCATTCTAGGCAATTTTCTTTTTTCCGGTGATGATGTCCTTAAGAACGTCTCATCCCTCAGCGGCGGCGAGAAGGCTCGCCTCGCACTAGCTAAGATGATGATGGAAAAAGGCAACCTGTTAATTTTAGATGAACCGACCAATCACCTAGACCTTGATAGTAAACTGGTGCTAGAAAACGCCTTAATCGATTATCCTGGGACCATCCTCTTCGTTTCCCATGATCGTTACTTTATCAATCGAATTGCCACAAAGGTCATTGAACTTAGTAAAGACGGCAGTGAAGAATTCCTTGGTGATTATGATTACTACGTAGAGAAGAAACAGGAACAAGCTGAACTCATTGAGCTCGAAAGAAAAGAACACGCGATAAAAGCTGATATACCTCCAGTCGCCACTTCTTATCAAATGGATAAGGAAGTAAAAAAAGTGGAACGACAGCGTAAGCGGAGAATTGAGGAAATAGAAATCGCTACTGAGAAGCTAGAAGAAGAAATCAATACGTACAATGAACTTCTTTGCGATCCTGAAATTTTCCAAAACCATGAAAAGGTCCTTGAAATCCAAGTGAAACTCGATCAGGCACAATCAGATGTCGATACACTTCTAGAAGAATGGGCTGAACTTGAAGGGTAAGAACAGGCTGCCTCAAGACCCGATAGACGGGCTTGAAGCAGCCTGTTTTCATTTGATATTCATCTTCTTTCACTTCATTCCAATATTGTGGATAACTTTTGTTTTTCCACATCAACATATCCACAGAATTACCCACAAACAAAAGCTTGATTTACCCACTTTCTTTAGAGTTTTCCACATTATCCACAGAAGTCGTCTGTTTTATCCACAATAAGCCGAGTTATGCACAATCTGTTTTAATAATCAAAAAACTTTATCCACAGAATAGTGAGATATTTTCCTTTTACCCACAGAAAGAACGTGAGACACCAAATTTGGCATCTCACGCGTTTATTCAGAGATTTTCAATATCAAGACCAGGATTACCGTTTAAAGCAAGATCTGATCGCTTCCCTTTTTCAAACAGGATACTTCCAGCTGCACCAATCATCGCTGCATTATCTGTACAAAGAGATAATGGAGGAATCACAAGCTCTATATCCGGAACTACGGTAAAAGCTTCTGTAAGAGCTGCACGAAGTCCTTTATTCGCCGCGACTCCTCCTGCTAGCATAACTTGCTTCACGTTGAAATCTTCAGCTGCCTTAAGGGTTTTTGTGACAAGCACTTCAATGACACTAGCTTGAAAACTAGCTGCCAAATCTGCCGGCTCTATCGTCTCTCCACGCTGTTCCGCATTATGCAGAGTATTAATAACCGAAGATTTCAATCCGCTAAAGCTAAAGTCATAGCTTCCATTCAGCCATGCTCTAGGAAGATTTATCGAAGGGTTCCCCTCATGGGCAAGACGATCAATATGTGGACCGCCTGGATACGGGAAATTAAGTGTCCGAGCCACCTTATCATACGCTTCTCCTGCTGCATCATCACGAGTCTCACCGATTACCTTAAATGAACCATGCTCTTGTAGTAATACAAGTTCTGTGTGACCCCCTGAAACCACGAGGGACA
>NZ_JAZVJO010000114.1:0-2646 GCF_059453735.1 Peribacillus sp.
TATCCACACAAAATAAATAATTCGAATAGCTATTCTCTTTATACTTAAATGATCACATAATCCTATTGACTCTTCTTCTTTTTCGACTTATTTTGACTTATATAATTTTCCAACATATACTGTATTAATAATGTCAAAGGAGCTTACATATGAGTGCTGAAAACCGTGTACCAATAAATGTTTCTATACCATCTAATTTGAGCAAAAGACTTTCTCGATTAGCTGAAGATCGAAATGTATCTACAGACCAATTAGCAGAAAAAGCTGTTGAACTATTACTCGACTATATGGAAGATAACGATCTTATTATTGATCATATTAAGTCGGAAAATGCCGATATTATTAGCAGAAATAGAGAAATTCTTATGCAAGGAAGAAGCATGTTGAAAAAAGAGTAAAAAAAGTACCTCATTTTTAGAATGAGGTACTTTTTTTAGGAAGCTAATGCCTGATGGTCTATTCATAGGCTATGAATATACTGTTTAGAAACATTAGGTGAGCTCATGACTGACAGAAGCGCCGCATAATTGAGCGAGAAGGCAATCTCATCTCCTACTTGTAAATCTATCTTCTTCGCATCTACCACTGTATGATCACTACTTGAACCAATAATCTCTACATCTACATTAGGCGTTAAACCCGACACTTGTACATCCTGAAACCCTACTCCGAGAATCGCTCTTCTGATTGTTCCTCGGTCTTCAAAGTGCGGTGATAATCCTACTGTGTTTTGGGCAATTTCTCCATAAGGAACAGAAGGTTTTATTTTTGATTCAATCACTTCTGAAATAAAGGTAAAGGCATCTGTAAATAATCCAGGGATGTTCATTCGGTATAGCGTTTCTTTTCCTAATAAGATGGACTCTCCCACTCGCAAGTTATTAATCTGTCCAATATTTTCAGTGGTCTTGAACCAACTATAATTAGCAGAGTTTCCTCCTGAAACATAAGTGAGTGATATAGAAAACTTTTTTTCAATTTCTTTACTCAACGATGATAGTTCCTCCATTTTATCTTTTGTAGGTTTCACACCTCCAAAACAGGCAAAGTTTGCTCCAATTCCAATCAGATTAATATTAGGTAGATTCAGAACTTCATCAATGAATTCGTCAAGATCCTCAGACAAAATCCCTTCTCTCAAATCACCCATCTCTATCATGAGGATGATTTTATGAACAACTTTTTTCTTCTTTGCTTCAGCTGAAAGGCTTTTTATAATAGCGAGTTCAGTATTAAGGCTAATATCTGCATATTTAATGACAGAATCGATTTCACTTAATGCAGGCGTTCTTAATAAAACGAATTCTGCTTTTATGTTGGCTTCACGCATTTTCTTAAGGTTTTTTACATTGGAGTCCCCTAGAAGATGGATCCCCTTATCGACTAAAACCTTTGCAATTTCGGGAACTCCACAGACACCTTTGGTCACTCCCATGATGTCAATCCCTTTAGTTTTATACAGTTTGAGCAGAACCTCTGCATTCATTCCAATTTTAACTGTGTTAATTTCAATCCTTGGTGCAATAGAATCGTTCACGTGACTAGTAATTTCGTTGTTTTATTCTTTAGTAATGGAAAAGTCTCAAAAATGCTGGCGATTAGTTTATCGCATCCGTATTTTAGAACATCTGTCGTTGGAAGATTAAGTTGATCCTCATATTCAACAATTACATCTGCAATTTCCTGATCTGACATGTTTTCATGGTTAATCGTAATAGCTATAATCTTTGTGCTTGAAAAATTTTCAATCAGTTCAATCTCACTTTTTATGGTTGGCATTTTCATAAAGTTAAAATCCCCTAAATTTTCTCGCTTTGGCGGATGCTGAATGATTACGGCTCCTGGTCTTGATCCCCTGATAATTCCACATGAACTTATATAAGCCGGATGACTTAGTGCTCCTTGTCCTTCAATCAGAATAATGTCAGGTTGATCATTTGTATGCGCTTTCATAACTTCGTTTTCAATTTCACCTGTCATAAATTGCGATGGTATCGCGTCGATAGCCACCCCATATTTTGCTCCTTGGATGAGTCCCGTTTGCCCTGTTGCTACAAAAGCAACCTTTAAGCCCATTTTCAAAAGGGCAGCCTCAAGAATTACAGATGTCGTTCTTTTCCCTACTGCACTGTCTGTTCCGAGCACTGCCACAACCGGTGTATCAATGGCTAAAATTCTTCCTGAAAAAAGATGCATATCTTTTTTCAACGGCGGCTTTCTAACATCGACTATTTCGACCCCATACTTTACAGAGGCATCTACAAATTCTTCATCTGCTGTGAAGAATTCATGAAGAGGGTTAACGATATTCATCCCATATTCCATTGCCTTTAATACAATATTTCTTTCGTTTTCTTTTAAAAACCCTTCAGATGGAGCCATACCATAGATGAATTGGTTCGGTATTTTAGTCAAACTTCCTATAGCATCCTCAAGTGTTGAGAAAAACGGAATACCATTTTTCACTCCCTCAAGGACTTCCCCTGTATCCATTCCGGCTTTTGAACGATCGATTACACCAACAATTTGATATTTACCTGAACTTCTAATCAATCCATTTGCCGTTTTTCCATCCATTGTTCCAAAATGATTTTCACAATAAATAGGCGCCGTTTTTTTCATTTCACTTTCCCTTCCATGTTCCTC
>NZ_JAZVJO010000115.1:0-4189 GCF_059453735.1 Peribacillus sp.
ATTTTCTGCATGGTAGATATTCAAGTCAGCGCAAGGCAAGAACATAAATTCAGTAATCAAAACTCAGCATGTCAAAAAAGATGGCTGTCGACCTTTTGATAGATCGCAGCCATCTTTTAATATATTGGGTAACGAATGAGATTAATCATGCTTAGGATACTTCCCTACAACATGAATGGCACTTATAATCCTTTTGTTAATCCATGCCCGGTTTTCCACCGTATTTAAACGATCAAACACAATTTTCCTGCCAGTCTCTGTTGTTGCATAATGGTTTGGTAGATTATTAAGGCTGAGTACAATAATATCGCTCTTACATTTCCCACATTTACAAAACGTCTGATAATCAGTCCCCGTCATCATAAACGTCACGAGAGTAATCACAATTTCCTCCATTACATTTACATATTCTCTATCCATATTTATCCTCATCCGCTGTTTGATTCGCATGGCTTTCTATTCTCATATAAGTTTTACAATCAACATAAAGACGTTAGCTTAACATGCCTTAAGCTAACGTCTTTAGAAACAATTTCTTACTGGTTAAGGGCTATCCTCGGCATAATTAAAATTTCGACCCTTCTATTTTTAGCCCGTCCCTTTGCCGTTTTGTTAGATGCAATAGGACTGAATTCACCGTACCCTTTTGCACTAAACCATTGAGGATTTAGACTTTCATTTTCAAGAAGAATTTTCATAAAATTAACAGCTCTCATAACGCTTAAGTCCCAATTAGACTCATATTGATAGGTTTTAATTGGCACATTATCTGTATGTCCACTGATGACAATGGTGCGTGGTGGATTCATAATCAATAATTCCGCAATATCATTCGATATTTTCACATCTTTTTGTCGAATGACCGCACTACCAGATTCAAAAAGGACATTATCTCGTATTGTCAGCAGTAGACCTTCATCCGTTAAAGATATATCAAGCTTTTTAGCAAGATCATTCTTGTCAATAAACTGATTTACTTTATCTTGTATTTCTTTCAGTTCTTTTTTCTCTATCATCCAAAGAGCTTCCGGATCATCTTCTATCCCGGAAGACTTTTCGTTCTCATCTGTTGTAGATGGAGTGACATCCTGAACGGGACTAGGATAATTTAAAACACCCGAACCACTCGTAAATATTTGATTAAACACACTTGAAAGTTGTTGAAATTTGTTGGCGTCTACTGAACTAGAAGCAAAAAGTACTATAAAAAGGGCCAGTAATAAAGTCAAAATATCTGCATAGGGAACCAACCATGACTCATCCATATGTTCCTCATGACGTACCTTCTTTTTCCTCCTAGCCATTTCCCTTCACTTCGCCTTCCAGCCATTTTTTCCGTTCATTAGCAGGCAAATAAGACGTTAGTTTTTGTTCGATCGTTCGAGGAGCTTCCCCTTCAATAATAGAAAGGATTCCTTCAATCATCATTTCTTTAATTCGTACCTCTTCTTTTGATTTTCTTTTTAACTTATTAGCGAATGGATGCCAAAGTACATAACCAGTATAAATCCCCAGCATAGTCGCAACAAAAGCTGCCGATATTGCATGACCTAATTCCTCTGTATTATCCATGTTCCCAAGTGCAGCAATCAGACCGAGTACAGCCCCAAGGACACCTAGTGTAGGAGCATACGTACCTGCTTGACTGAATATAGCTGCACCGCCATGATGTCTCTCTTCCATAGCATCAATTTCTTCTGATAAAATATCACGAATATAATCCGCACTTTGTCCTTCTACCGCTAAATTTAATCCATTTTTTAAGAATTGATTTTCTATATCCTCTGAAATGACTTCCAACGCTAGTAGTCCTTCTTTTCTAGCAATGACTGCCCATTCTGAAAATGTTCGGATAAGTTCTTCTGGCTTTGTTAAACGCTGTTCAGTAAAGAGAATCTTGAACAGCACCGGCACCTTTTTTAGTTCTGACATTGGAAAAGCTGTAGTGACAGCGGCAGCCGTTCCAACGAAAATGATAAGAATAGCTGCGGGATTGATTAATGCAGATAAGCTTACCCCTTTTAACACCATACCAACACCAACAGCAATAATTCCAAGTAAAATTCCGATAAATGATGTTTTATCCATAATACACACCCAATCATATAAAGTGTTCTGCGTTCTCTTTTCTTTATATCGGTAACTAGTTAAAAAAAGTGAATGGATTCTGGATTTTTTGTAGAAATCAATTTTTTACAAATAGAAAAGACCTTACTAGGGAACTAGTAAGGATCGTTAGAGATAGACATCTGCTTCTCTATTATCTGAATATTATGTCGTTTTAGTGACAAAAATGTCAAACTGAGGAAAATTTGTAATATTACTTAACTACTCTGTAACCCTACTTTATACCTATTTTTGATATAGTAAAACTACTAAAAGAGAGAAATATAGAGATTACTAAAAACCAGGGGGAAACACATGAAAAAGAATATATTCGCATCTGTGCTATCACTTTGTATATTAGGTACTTTTCTAGTTCCTTTCGACTCGGCCGAAGCTTCTTATTCACCAAATCAAGTAGTATCAGTAAGCAAAAAGTACATTGGTGTTCGATACAAAACGGGCGGAATGAGCCCAGTAGGCTTCGATTGCTCAGGATTTGTAGCCTATTCAATTAAAAAAGCAACGGGAAAGTCTCTTCCACGAACGGCAGCACAAATGTTTATGATAGGAAAGTACATAAAAAAGAGTAGTTTAGAGAAAGGAGATCTTGTTTTCTTTTCAAATGGTAAAAAACGAGCCAGTCATACAGGTATTTATGTTGGAAACAACAAATTCATTCACTCTTCTTCTTCCAAAGGTGTTCGTATCGACTCAATAAATGGTTCTTACTGGAAGAATAAATTTATTGGCGGTAAGCGATTATAGTTTTATTTTATAACAGCCATGATAGTGTGGTTGTTTTTTTTATAGACCAAGCACTATAACAGATGTTAATTTTATCGCAAAATATATAACAGATTATTTTAAATACTATAACAGTTTCACAAAGGATTCACATATATTTTAAAAATAACCAATTTTTCACTGTATGATAAGAATGTAAGCTATTACTAAATTAGTTATGTTTTAAAAATAAATTAAACAAAGGACGGCGAAAAAACCATGAATCAGTGGAGAAGTTTTATCGAAGGAAATTGGCAGTCTGAAGTAAATACCCGCGATTTTATCATAAACAATGTATCTCCTTATCAAGGTAATGCCGAATTTTTAGAAAAAGCTACAGAATCTACAGAAGTACTTTGGCAGCAAGTCATGGAGTTGACCGGAAAAGAGCGCGAAAATGGCGGAGTATTAGATATGGATACAAAAACTGTTTCTAGTATAACCTCTCATGCTCCAGGTTATTTAAATAAGGATCTTGAAACTATTGTTGGAGTACAAACCGATCAACCTTTCAAACGCAGCCTTCAGCCATATGGCGGGATTCGCATGGCACAAGCTTCATGCAACGCTTATGGATACGAACTTGATAAAGAAATTGAACGGATCTTTACAGATTTCCGTAAAACACATAATCAAGGTGTATTTGACGCTTATACAGATGAAATGATGACTGCCCGTAAAGTCGGAATTATTACCGGATTACCGGATGCATATGGACGAGGAAGGATTATTGGCGATTATCGGCGTGTTGCATTATATGGTACTAACCGACTAATTGAAGATAAGAAAAAGAGCCTCCAAAATACATCTACAACAATGACTGAGGACGTTATCCGCCTCCGCGAAGAGCTATCAGAACAGATTAGAGCCCTTCAAGAGTTACAAACTATGGCACTATCTTACGGTTATGATGTATCACTTCCAGCTCAAAATGCGCGTGAAGCGTTCCAATGGTTGTACTTTGCCTATCTTGCAGCTATTAAAGAACAAAATGGTGCAGCAATGAGTCTTGGCCGTGTTTCTACCTTCCTTGATATCTATATCGAGCGGGATCTGAATGAAGGAACATTAACGGAAGAAGAAGCGCAGGAAATTGTCGATCATTTTATCATGAAACTTCGTCTAGTTAAATTTGCTCGTACACCTGATTATAATGAACTATTCAGCGGTGATCCTACTTGGGTAACCGAAGCTATTGGCGGTATTGCCCTTGACGGAAGACCACTTGTTACTAAAATCAGTTTCAGATTCTTGCATACTCTTGAAAATCTTGGACCTGCTCCAGAACCAAACCTAACAG
>NZ_JAZVJO010000116.1:0-6640 GCF_059453735.1 Peribacillus sp.
ATGGTTGGGAATAACCGTTGAGATACAATCGCTACTAGCACTGAAGCAAGTTGAATCCTTACCTGTGCTTGCTGTCCTGGTTCAAAAACATCGATAATCCGG
Source organism: Peribacillus sp. (assembly GCF_059453735.1). Lineage (NCBI taxonomy): Bacteria > Bacillati > Bacillota > Bacilli > Caryophanales > Bacillaceae > Peribacillus > Peribacillus sp. The sequence goes on from NZ_JAZVJO010000116.1 coordinate 103, forward strand.
TCTATGGTTGTCCGGGCACTAGATGTATGGAGTGTAGCAAAAACCAAATGTCCGGTTTCAGCTGCGGTAATCGCTGTTTGAATCGTTTCTAAATCACGCATCTCACCAAGAAGAATGACATCAGGATCCTGACGAAGGGCTGAACGTAAGCCATTAGCAAAATTATTCGTATCAAAGCCGACTTCACGCTGATCAATAATACAATTATGGTGCTTATGCAAATACTCAATTGGATCTTCAAGCGTGATGATATGTTTACGCATCGTATAGTTCATATATTGAATCATCGCTGCCAGCGTGGTTGATTTCCCGCTTCCGGTTGGTCCAGTGACGAGTACAAGCCCTTGAGGCTTCCCTGCAATTTGCTTTAATGACTGAGGCAAGTCCAACTCTTCAAGCGTGGCAATTTTTGTTGGGACAATTCGAATTGCCATGGCTACACATGATCGCTGAAAATAAGCATTGATTCGAAATCTCGACACGCCAGGAATTCCATAGGAAAAATCAAGTTCTCCTTTATCTTTAAATTCATCCCACATATTATCCGGAATGATTCCACGCGCCATTCCCTCTGTTTCTTCCGGAGTAAGAAGCTCTTTCCCGTATTTCTTTAATTCTCCATTTAACCGCATAACTGGCGGCACACCTACCGTTACATGGATATCTGACGCCTTTAATTCATGGCCTGCACGAAGAAGTTGATCAATTTTCGTTTTCATAGCGTTACCCCTTTACTCTAATACTGCAACACGTAATACTTCTTCCGTTGTGGTTAGACCCTGTTTTACCTTTAACAAGCCATCATCCATTAAGAATACGGTTTTAGCCTTAATGGCCATTTCGCGAAGCTTCGAGAAGGATTCACCGTTCATAATGACCCTTCTCATATCATCTGTCAGTACGAGTATCTCATGAAGAGCAATCCGGCCTTTGTAACCGGTCATATTGCAGGAAGCACACCCAGTTCCCTTGGTAACTTGATCAACTTTAAATCCACGTTTTGCAAAAATCTCAATTTCTCGTTTGGACGGTTCCTGTTTTTGCCCACAGTCTCGGCAAACCCGGCGGACAAGCCGTTGTGCGACAACCCCGCTCAATGAAGAGGCAACTAGAAACGGTTCAACCCCCATATCTACAAGCCTTGTAATCGTACCGAGCGAGTCATTTGTATGAATCGTACTTAAGACCAAATGACCCGTGAGCGAGGCTCTAATTGATACTTCTGCGGTTTCTCTGTCCCGGATTTCTCCAACCATAATAATATTCGGATCTTGCCGAAGAATGGAACGAAGTCCTGCCGCAAAGGTCATCCCAACATTCGCATTCACTTGGATTTGATTAATTCCTTCCAATTGATATTCAACGGGATCTTCAATCGTGATGATATTTACTTCTTCGCTGTTAAGCAGATTGAGTGCTGCATACAATGTGGATGATTTTCCTGAACCAGTTGGACCGGTTATCAAGACAATCCCATTGGGTTGATCGAGCATGGTACGAAAACGCTGCAGATTTAAACTATTGAAGCCTAACTTATTTAAATCGTTCAACGAACTGCCTAGATCAAGAATCCGGAGAACAATTTTTTCACCAAACACGGTTGGAAGGCTCGATACCCGTAAATCAATCGGCGAGAATTCTAAATTCACTTTAATCCGACCATCCTGGGGAACCCGGTGTTCGGTTATATCTAATTTAGCCATGATTTTAATCCGGGCAGTCAGGACATTTTGCATCGATTTTGGCAATACTTTTTCAGTACGTAAGACTCCATCGATCCGATAGCGGACAACGATCTTGGTTTCTTGGGGATCGATATGAACATCACTCGCCTTTTGCGTAACCGCATTAGAGAGAATTTGGTTCACCAAGCGAATCACAGGAGAGTCTTGATCCCCTCTTTGTTCTTCTTGAACAGCATTTGAACTGGAGATGTCATCTAATAACTCGACTAGACCTTCATCCATATCATAATACTTAGAAATGGTCCGCAGGATATCATCCTTTGTCGCAATGGCCGTTTCAATTTGAAAACCTGTCGCCAACCTTAAATCGTCAATCGCTATGAAGTCCATAGGATCCGCCATCGCAATATAAAGCCGTTCTCCATCTTTTTTCAACGGAATAAGCAAATTTCGTTTAGCCGTTTCTTTTGATAGAAGAGCGAATAATTTAGGATCGAATGGGTAATTAAACAAGCTGACATGCGGAATTCCAAGCTGGAATTCTAGAACCTCGATCAGCTGTTGCTCCGTAATAAAACCTTTACGGAGCAACACGTCTCCGAGACGCTGATCTTTTGTTTTTTCCTCTAATGCAGCATGAAGCTGATCTTCATTAATAAGACCAGCTTCTACTAATAAATCACCTAAACGTTTTCGGGTTTGTGACATAGTTAAACCCCGCTTTTCTTATTTTTCCGGTGCATCTGGATCTTCCCAGATATTATCTTCGGAATTCTCTGTTCGTCCAGAAACAACTTCGTTGTTCGGTGTAGGCGAATCTGATTCCGTAGAGTCACCAGTTTCCCCCTGATTGTCACTCTCATCGGTTTCTTCCGTACGACCATCTTCACTATCGGAACCCGACTCATCTTCTACACCATCACTGTCTACACCATCACTGTCTTCATCAATGACATCACCAGCTTGATCATCTGATTCTTCATCCGTACTATCATTAGTTTCTACAGGAACAGTCAGGGGATGAATTTCAATTCGATGAATAGGCGCATAAAAATCTTCTGAAATTTCTTCTGATTCAATCAAATTACCTTTTTCATCAGAAATTTCCCGTGTAATTTTAATCGAAATTCCTTCTTTACCTGGTTCAGTTACGTTCATCTGCCCGCTGGTAAGCTGAGAGTCAAATTGAATGATTGTTTTTGGTTGATACCTTTTTTCGGCACTTTTCTTTACTTTGTATTGATTCAGGAACGATTTCCCTTTGAGTACCACGTTTAAGTTTTTACCACTTTGTGTAAATTCAAGGAAATAAGAATCTTCATTTATGTTGGAAAAAACCAAATCAGTATTCTTTTTCGCATTGACCTTCGCTTCCATACCCAGATTCGCATAGCCTGGAAGCTTTGTACTTACGCTTCGTTCGATAATAGCAAAATTTGTTGGAAGAATGGTTTCATAAATGCCTGTCGCAATCCGGCTCAACGCTCCCGTACTATAGGTTTTATCTTCCTGAAGGTCATTCAGCTTGTTCAAAAGCGAAAACTGTGTTCTTCCCTGAATCTCAACAGGCTGTATTAAGCTGATTATCTCTTTTATTTCGCTGCTATATTTCCCTGTTTGAATGACTGCCTTTGCGATTACTTCATCCTCAGCAGTCAATCCATCCAAATAATTTTCTAAATGGAATCGATAAGAACCAGCGGTAAGCATGGTCGCGCTCGCACTTATATCGTTTGCCAGCTGCTCCGTATTTACCGCCTCCGAAGATAGTGAAATCGATGTATCGTATACCGCCTCTATTAAAGAATCCTGATCAATAACGACTGTTACTAGGTTTTTTTGACCAGATTTTACATTCGCCAGCGTTTCTTCCACTCGAAACTGTATATCTACATCATTAGCTGGATTTTCAATTTCTTTATACGTAAGATTAATGCTGGTTCCTTGCTTCCAAGCTACAATCTCTTCCTCTAGCATTTTCTTAATCTCTGGTTTCGTCTTGCCTGAAATATTCAGGCCTCCAAGTGTCGTTCCTGGTTCCATAATATCTTGGTCATTGACCAAATTATTAAACGCTGATGCCCCAAAATGTGAAAAACTGAGGATATAACCTGTTGATAGGATAAGAGCAAGAAATAATTTCAGCGTCTGCTGGTTCCTCACATTTAGTTCTCTCCTTTTAGACGATTACGCTTCCACATTCATGGACAAACCAACCAGTACACCCGGTCCCACTTTTTGTGCATGCCTAATGTCTTCCTCTGATAAAACAGAGCCTTCAGTGAAAAGTATATTCCCTGATGGATCTTCGACATTACGAATTAATTTCTTTCCTTTTAACAACTCAATTTGCTTATTCTTGATTTCCATACCCTCGTCAATAAACATTCCCTCATCCACATCATCACTGTTGAGTAATTGGTTCGGGTTATCAAGGAAGTAACTCGGCGCATCTTCCGTGACGATTAAAATATCTTTTCCGAATGTTAGAACGGTTTCAGAAGGAAGAATCACTTCTTTATCCTTAATCTTAATCAGCATGCCAATGACATGTCCGTTTTCTTCATCTGTGAAAAATTCCAAAACAGATCCTAGGAGTTCCCCTTTACGAGTCATCACTCTTGCGTCTGTTATTTTAATTTTTTTATTGACCAGCTGGTTCGCAATTGGAATTTCATTCAAATCAATAACCGCGCCCTCACTATCTACTGTAAGTGCATACTCTCCAATTCCAATTACTTTTTTAAATGGAATGGCTTTTACACTTACCTGCCAGTCTTCATGCTCTATTGTTAGAAAATCGACCGATCCTTTTTCTGGATTGATCACCAATGATTTAACCGTTCCAATTTCCAGTCCCTCAGAAATACTTATAATGGGAAGTCCTAGCATTTGTGCGCTTGTTCTCATTTCTTCACCCTACCTAGTCTTTGAATTTAGATTATTGTATGCTGCTTATCTAGTTGTTTAAAATGATAATCTAGTATGATCCCTTGCAGAAACGATTTTTCAGATAACTGATTTCTGCCAGCACAACCGGGTATGCCTGGAATTTGTCACCTAAACGTTCTAAAAGCTGTGGCAGCTTTTCTTGATTCTTCGTCCGAACGTACTGCTGAATTAACATGTTGGCAAATATATAATAATCCTGATGCGGTAGACTATCGTCTAAATAACTGCTGACCAGCAGTTCATAGTCATGATCACTCCGCTGTTTTTTGGCAAGTTTTAATTCCTCTATCAATGTCTGAAACAACTCTTGTTGGAGCTTGGTTTTATGAACAGGCATTTCAGATTGAGATTCTTCCTTTACCGCTTCATGAAGGTCGGTACTAGTATCTATATCGGTCATAACAGGTGCTTCTAAAGTACTATCTGCTATAGCCTCTACATCTTGCTCATTGCTTTCTAATTGTTCATCAACTTGTTCAGGGATCTCTACTGCTTCTGGTTCCTCTATGAACTCCAAGATAACTGGTGCTTCTCCAGCACTTTCTTCTATTACTTCTACTTCTTGCTCATTGCTTTCTAACTGCACTTCGACTTGTTCAGGACTTTCTACTACATCTGGTACCTCTATGAACTCAACGATAACTGGTGCTTCTTCAGCACTTTCTTCTATCACTTCTATTCCTTGCTCATTGCTTTCTAATTGCACTTCGACTTGTTCAGGACTATCTTCTGCTTCTGATTCCTCTATGAACTCAAGGATTTCTTCTGAATCAATTTCTTCCACTACACTCTGCCCAACCCACTCAGGTTGTTCTTCTAAACTAGCAGCGGCTTCACTGTCAGTAGACACTTCAACATACAGATTCTCTTCAAGTAAATCTGTTTCGAGAATAAGATGTTCACTTTCAAGAAGCTCAGCCAGCGAAATGAATTCCTCAGATTCCTTACCTGCTTCACTAATAAGATGTTCATCTTCGTTAACAAGCAATTCCACTAGTGTACCTTGTGAATCTTCCAGCAAGGTATCTTCCTCAGCAACCACTTCTTCCTTGATTGTCTCCGGCTCCAACACTTCTAAAAATAAATCCTCATCCCACTCATCTACTATTTCTTCTTCCGTTTCCTCAGGCTCTAACACCTCTAAAAACAGGTCCTCGTCCCACTCTTCTACTTCTTCCGGCAAAAGAGAAACGGTAGGATCAGTCAGCACACTTCCTTCTTCGATAAGATCTTCTTTGTCCGCAGGCTCCATTACTTCTAAAAATAAGTCCTCATCCCACTCTTCTACTATTTCCGACTCTGCAGGAGATTCATTATTCTCTGACCCAGACCTTTCCACGTCCATTTTGTTTTGGAAAAAATCAAACTCTTCTGAAGTTAATACTGGGGCTGGAACAGATTGGGCTTCAAGAGCTTGATTGACTTCTTCTCCCGCCTCAATAAGGTCCTCTTCTTCCAAAATAATATGATCCAAATCTGGTTCACTATCAAAATCAACGATTTCTTCTTTTGATTCATGAAGAAGCTGTTCGAAATGTTGATCCTCTTGTTCAATAAAACTACCCACCGGTTCAGGTTCTTTGCCAGTTAGTGTCGATTCGGCTGAGTAATTGTATGAAAAGTCCTCTTTTTCTTGTTCCTTTCCTATCAAAGCAAATAGCTCCGTTTTCTTCTCAAAAAGATAGGTAAATACAACGAGAAGAAGCAACGATAGCAGGGCTCCTAACCAAGGATTGTAAGTAAAATTAGCTAGTAATCCCGCCATAGCGGCAATCATAGCTGCCCCCATAAGAATTATTTTTCCCTTAAAATCGATACCTATCGGGAGAAAATAAAAAATTGGAATGAGAAAAACCAGAGAAATACATGCAAAAATAATCGTTTCCAATTTATTGCCCCTT
>NZ_JAZVJO010000117.1:0-22217 GCF_059453735.1 Peribacillus sp.
GGTACAAAAGGCGGGATTGTTGCCAATGAGCATGGTCAAGCTTTAAAAAATGGCCAACCTATAGAAGGTTTATATGCAACGGGGAACTGTTCTGCATCTGTTATGGGACGTGTCTACCCAGGTCCTGGATCCACATTAGGACCAACTACTGTATTTGGTTATATTTCAGCTAATCATGTGAAAGAGTATGTATCCAAGTCACTTGTACCCACTGGTCAATTCATTTAGCAGTTATTAAGGGGACTGTCCTATGGTCCCTTTCTCCCTATCCTCTATCAAAACCTCAGATAAAGAATATCTTTTTCCTTTATTTTCTATAAATATTCTTGCGGAATTATCTGTTATATCAGATAATTAAATTAATGATAGTGTTACTATCAATTTTAAAGGAGGATCGACCTATGAAAAAATCACTACATATAGAATGGGAAAAAGAGGTTGATGTAATCGTTTTAGGCACTGGCGGCGCTGCTTTAAGTGCTGCAATAGCTGCAGCTGATAACGGTGCAAAAGTACTGATATTAGAAAAAACACATCAAATCGGCGGCACGACAGCTTTTTCAGGCGGCGTACCATGGATTCCAGTGAATCATTACATGAAAGAGGCTGGGTTTGAAGATAATCAAGAAGATGCAATCCGCTATATTAAACGATTAGCTTTAGATCGAGCCAATGATAAAATGATTGAAACATTCGTAGAAAAGGGACATCAAGTCATTCAATTTTTACATGATCATACGCCAGTAAAATTTGTCACACCAAAATCCTATCCTGAATATTACGCGCACATGGATGAGGCCTTAAAAGAAGGAACGCGTTCCTTAGATCCTGCACCATATAGTTTAAATGAAATTGGTGAATGGGGTAATTTAGTTCGCCAAAACCCACTCTTTCCACCTCTTACTTTAGAAGAGGGCGGCGCCGTTGGTGGTATTGACTTTCAGGTGGTTGCAGAACGCATGCAGGAAAACATTGTTACAATGGGCCGTTCTCTTATTGCCTCCATGTTTAAAGCTTGTTTAGACAGAGGTGCTGAAACGCTTATTCATACAGCAGGAAAAGAATTAATCATGGATGAAACCGGTAAAGTAATAGGCGTTATTGCTGAAACAAATGATGGGGAAACGCATTATTATGGAGCAAAAAAAGGGGTTATTTTAGCTTCAGGCGGATTTGAGTGGAATAAGCAATTAGTCAAAACCTTCTTAAAAGCTGAATTCACACATCCGGTAACCCCTCCTGGTAATGAAGGGGACGCATTGAAGATGGCAATGAAAGCGGGTGCAGCCCTTGAGAATATGAGTGAGGCATGGTGGTATCCCGCAATGGTCGATCCGACATTTGAATACGAAGACCGTGTCATGGCTCAGCTTGGCAGTGGTCGTCAAGGACCTAATTCAATTGTAGTCAATAAACATGGACGTCGTTTTGTACACGAAGGGACAACCTATAATGACATGCCCCGCGCCTTCTTTAATTACGACCCGGTAACAATTGATTTCCCTAATAAAGCACCCGTTTGGATGATTTTCGATCAACAGCTAAAAGACAGCCAATTGATTGTCACCATGATGCCTGGAGATCCTGCGCCAGAATGGGTTGATCAAGCGGCAACCATCCATGAACTTGCAGAAAAAATCGGCGTGGATGCAACCGGTTTAGAAGAGGAAATTCAAAAGTGGAATACTTACTGTGATCAAGGTGTCGATCCTGACTTCAATCGAGGTACTATCCAGTTTGAAGCCTTAACAACAGGCGGCGGCAGTCCAAAACAGAACTTAGGTAAGATTGAAAAAGGTCCCTTCTATGCCTTACCCATCTATCTAGGCGCACTTGGTACAAATGGCGGACCAAAAATCAACGAAAATGGACAGGTAGTAGATTTTAATGAAGAACCAATTGCTGGTTTATACGCCGCTGGAAACGCTGCCGGCAATCCGCTTGGCCCTATTTATCCTAGCGCAGGAGGAACCATTGGACCAGCCATCGTATTTGGCTTTTTAGCAGGTCAACACGCAGCAACTAACTAATAACTAAAGGAAGTGCTAATGATGCCGCAAGGATCGCACACAGTAGAAGTACCGCTAAATATCGAAACAATCTGGGCTTTTGTCCACGATATGAATAATTGGGCACCTCTTGTACCAGGCTATATTGATCATGAAATAATCACAGAGCGTCAATCTACTTGGTCTTTCAAAGGTGACTTAGGATTCATGAAAAAAAAGGTCAAGCTTCAAATAGATATTAAAGAATGGAACGAACCAAGTGAAGTACTATTTGATTTAAAGGGTCTTTCAGATAATTTCATCGGCGGCGGTTATTTCAAAGCAGAATCTATCGACGAAAACACAACGAACATGACGGGTTATTTAGATATTACAGCCGCCGGAATGATGGGACCGATGATTAATCAAATTTTAACTAAATTTGTTCCGCAAACTGCACAAGAGTTAACAGATGCAATTGTAGCTAAACTTCTGGAAATAAACTTTGTTAAATAATTATCAAGAGTAGTCTATTAACTAGACTACTCTTTTACTATGGGTGCTGCAGATAGGTTAATAGTACTCTCTTTGCACCGATTAATTCGTCTCGTGAAGGAACGGGAATGATTGTTTCAGGCAAAATAGAATAGAGTGCATACTTCTTGATGGATGTACCAAACATACTAAGCATGGTTCTTATGATTTGTTCATCACTAATTGAAAGCTGAATAGAACCATCCTCTTTCCCTTCCTTCACGATCTTTAATATGATTTCCCAGACTGCACTATATGCTTTTTTAATTCGTTCTAGTAATTGCATGTCAATTGTATGAAACACGATATATAACTCAAATGATTCCAGAAGCTTAATCGATGCCTGATTTTCTTCAAAAATAAATCGAATATATGTAGTTAACACATCATCTACTTTTTCAATGCCTGGTTTATTGACAGCATAAATCTCTTCAAAGTAAGGAACCTGCTTTTCAATAATCCTTTTGACGACTTCTATTATCAGTGCCTCTTTATCTGGAAAGTATCGAAAAAGTGTTGCCACACCCACATCTGCTTCATCTGCCACTCTTTGCATGGTTGCTTTTTCGAAACCTTCTTGGGCAAATAATTTATGCGCAGCCGTAACCATCTGATTGCGACGTGCTTGTTTCTTATTCATCTATTCACCTTCTTTTACACTATTATACTTTTAAAATTATTGGGTTTCCGATTATTTTATAAAAAAGGTAATTTTCAGTTATACTAATGATCACACATATTAGTTGGGAGGAAACGTAAAATGACACGATTACAAGATAAAGTAGCCATTATTACAGGTAGTGCAAATGGGATCGGCAAAGCAATTGCAGGTCGTTATGCACAAGAAGGGGCCAAAATAGTCATTGCGGATTTCAATGAAGAGGCTTTAAATAGTACGGTTGATATGTTTAAAGATAAAGGCGTACAAGCTCTAGGTGTGAAAGTAAATGTAGCAGTTGAAGAAGACATTCAGAGAATGATCGATGATTCTGTCGCAGCTTTCGGCCGCGTTGATATTTTAGTGAATTGTGCGGGTGTGTTAGATAAAATGCAGGCTGCACACAATGTAGAAGATGATGTATGGCAGCGTGTTATGGATATTAATGTTGGCGGGGTTATGCGAAGCACACGTAAAATATTGCCACTATTTCAAGCACAAGGCAGTGGTGTGATTGTAAATCTTTCATCGATTGCCGGCTTAACTGGGGGACGTGGAGGCTTCACGTATACTGCCGCTAAACATGCCGTAACGGGTATGACAAAAAACATAGCTTCACACTATGGTCCGCAAGGAATTCGCTGTAACGCAATCGCTCCAGCACAAGTAGAAACAGGGTTAGTCGCTTCAATGGAAGGGATGGACATGGAAGGTATAAAGTATGCAACGCGTGGGGTAAACCTGATGCCGCGTGCCGGCACACCCGAAGAAATTGCAGATATTGCTCTTTTCTTAGCTAGTAACGAATCTTCCTACGTTAACGGGGTAGTTATGGCTGCCGATGCTGGATGGTCGGCTTATTAAACTCATATTGTTTAGAAAAGAATCCATTTTAAAAATGGATTCTTTCTTATTTATGCCCCAATTGGTTTTGAGGACTATTCAGAATAAGCTCTTCTATTTTATAAAAACTGTGTAAAATAATCTTGTTCTTCTCTCTATCTGTATGCACTTTATTTATATCGGCTCCGCTAGTGAACAGCAAATGAAAAACCACCGTTAAATCTTCCTTTAATTCATTATTTAATGGCCGTTTATCTCCCAATTTGGGATCTTGAACTCCAACTGGTATAACTTGCTTGGCATCCAGTATCGCTCTTCCTAAACAAGAATTCCCGTATGAATCATACGAATGAATATCTGCCCCTACTTCAATTATTTTTTTTAACAGATTAAAGGCTGCATTGAATTGCTCTTTAGTGTTATAGGGCTCCCACGCTTTTTCTCCATTTTTATACGTAAATGTTAGAAACCTTGAACTCATTATTGTGGCTCTTATCGCATCTTGTATGACAGGCATTTTCCATTCATTACAACTTTCAGACTCGATAAAATTCACATCTGCACCGGCATCAATTAAATAATCTGCAATTTTAAAATTTCCCGTTTTAATCGCTACCTGTAAAGGTGATTGTCCATCATCTTTTTTTGGGGGGTGTTTGGCTGTACAATTAATGAGTGCTGGATTTTTCTTCAAGATAGCCTTCATTTGATGCAGGTCTCCGTGTTTAATGGCAACAAAAAGCCTTTTCAAAAGCCTCACACCTCATTTCAGATAGATTATATGAATTTACTTTAACATAAATTTCTAATTATTTTCCTTAGAGATTTTGAAGAATATATTTTTCTTAGTTTGCTCAATTTCAAGGAACCAGAGATGTACAATTTACAAGGGGACACTGGGCAGAAAAGGAAAGACGCTGCGGAGCATTGTTTGAGACGATTGGATTCCGGTTTGCTCGAACTATATAAGAAAAACACCTCCATTGGAGGTGTTTTTACGGGCTGTCACTTCAAGTGTAAACCCTATAACCTGTATTTCTCAAATTGAGACATGCTTTTCATCAACGCTTATTGTACGTAATAGCCGCCGCCTTCAGACGAGATAACATAATCTGGTTTTGGTGGTTTGCCGCCATGTTCAGCGATTTTCTTTTTGTGGCCTTCGATATGCTCTGGGCTCTTTTCCCAAGCTTTCCAAGCCTCTTCTGATTCCCAACGAATCAATACGATTACTTCTTCTTCCCCACGACGTGTTTTTTTTACTAACACTTCGCGATCAATATAGCCTTCACGTTGTTCAACTTTTGATGGTTTCTCTGGATTTTTCTTAAAACGCTCAACAACCTTATGAGCATTACCTTCTGTTACTACAGTACGACGCATTTGAACAAACATAAACATACTCCTTTTATAAAAAAAGCATGCCCTGATTGAGACATGCTCCTTTTAATCTAGAAAATTATTTTAATTCATCTAAAATTTCTTGCATTTTTTCTACTTCAGTAGTGATACCATTTGAAGAGAAGTACCAATTTGTTCCATCAAGATAGACAATTTTGTCTTCTTTGTAAGCACGTGTTTTCTTAATGATATCATTTTCGATTTGGCCCTTAAGTACGTCAACCGATTCAACACCACGATCAATTACTAATAATACTTCTGGATCTACTTTCAAGATTGACTCATAAGAGAAGACAGAACCGTGCGATCCAGTTTCTATACTAGTTGTTGCTGGTTTGAAGCCGAAATCATTGTATACATAAGCGAAACGAGACTCTTTCCCATTATCAAAACCAGAAATTGCCTTATCGTTGTACATCGCTACTAATGCGTTTCCGTAACCAGCAGCTTTTTCTTTAACTTCAGCAACTTTAGCTGATAAGTTATCATTCAGTGTTTTAGCTTCATCTTCTTTGTCAAAGATTTTAGCAGCTAAATCAACTGATTCCTTAACACCACCGATGTAGTCCGTGTTATCAGAACCGATAAAAACTACATTTGGTGTGATTTCTTTTAACTCTTCATAGTATGAAGTTTGACGACCAGAAATGAAAATAGCATCTGGCTCAGCTGCGGCTATTGCTTCTAAATTTAGTTCTTTTAAAGAACCAACGTCAGTAACATCATCATTTATATATTTTTCTTTTAAATGTTCAGGCATGTTCCCTTTACCACCATTAGCAGCAATTCCAACGATTCCTTCAACCCCTAATGCATCAAGGGTATCTAAGAAACCGTAATCTAATGCTACGATGCGTTTAGGTTGTTCTTTGAAAGTGACATCTTCAAATACAGTTGAGCTTCCTGATTCCCGATCTTCACTACTTGCAGTTAATGATTTAACTGACATTGGGAATGCTGCATTTGATTCAGCTGAAGTTTCTTTATCAGTTGAAGTCTGCTCTGTTTTACCAGAAGATTTTTCCTTAGTCTCGTCCGTACCACAGGCACCCAACATTAAAGTCATCGCTGCAGTTGCAGCTAAAATACTCCATTTTTTCATTTTCAAATTCTCCTCCTAGAAATTTACACCCTTTATAATTGAGAGTGATTATCTTTATCAATTAGATACCTCAATCTTAGCTGACTTTCTTTCCCATTGTCAATACAATTTTTCCAAAAAGTTATTGTGATTGGAAATAGACGCAGATTCTGCATCCATCTTGCTCTTGAACTGGGATGTGCATATCATACACATCACGAAGCGATTCCGAATTTATGATTTCACTCGTTAAGCCGTCTTTTATGAGACGACCATCTTTAAGCGCAACAATGCGATCTGAATAAACAGAGGCAAAGTTAATATCGTGCAGTACGATAACAACCGTCTTACCTAACTCATCAACAAGCTTACGTAATATTTTCATGATTTGAACGGAGTGCTTCATGTCTAGATTATTCAACGGTTCATCCAGTAAAATATATTCCGTATCTTGCGCAATCACCATTGAAATAAACGCACGTTGTTTTTGACCACCAGACAGCCCATCTAAAAATTTATCCTGCATATCGATTAAATTCATATACGATAAAGCTTCGTCTACTTTAGCATTATCTTCCTTTGTTAATCGTCCTTTTGAATAAGGGTAACGACCAAAAGCCACAAGTTCACGAATCGTTAGACGCACGTTAATAAAGTTTGATTGTTTCAAGATTGCGACACGTTTTGCGAAATCTTGAGACTTCATCTTTTTCACATTGTCATTATCTAATAACACTTCACCAGTATCTGAATCTAGTAAACGACTAACCATTGATAATAACGTCGATTTACCAGCACCATTTGGCCCGATAAATGACGTGATTTTCCCCGTTTCAATCTTCACCGACACATCTTCTACAACAGGTTTTTTACCAAAAAACTTTGTTAACCCTTTAATTTCAATCATCCTGCTGCCCTACTTTCTTTAAGTAATAAGTAAATGAAGTATACGCCACCGATAAAGTTGATAATAACACTAAGCGTCGTATTTAAATGGAATACGTGCTGTACAAGGAACTGACCACCAACAAGTGCAATAATACTAATTAAACTTGCTCCCAGGATTAGAACAGAATGCTTGTATGTAACTAAAAATTGATAAGCCAAGTTTGATACGATTAGTCCCAAGAAGGTAATTGGACCAACTAAGGCTGTTGATGTTGCCAGTAAAATCGATGCTAAAACAAGTACATTCAACACGATTTTATCATAATTTACCCCTAAGTTAATCGCAGTTTCACGACCTAAATTCATCACGTCTAAATCACGCATCATTCGACCACCATAAATGAAGCAAGCAAGTAAAATAATTGCGGAAATCCCAACAAGTTCAGATTTTACATTGGTAAAGCTTGCAAATAGACGACTTTGAAGACTTAAATATTCTATTGGATCGATGATGACTTGTAAAAATGTCACTAAGCTTCCTAGCAATGTACCGATAATCATCCCAGCCAATAGCAGAAGGAAAATTGGATACTTATCTGCTCGGAATAAGAAACGATACAATAGTAATGCGAAGATAACCATCACCACAATTGCTGTACCGAAGTTTACATAACGGTCAACAACGAACACGGATGCTGATCCTAAGAAGAAATAAAGCACCGTTTGGACTACTTCATACATCGAATCCACACCAATAATGGATGGTGTTAAAATTCGGTTGCGTGTTACTGTTTGGAACATAACTGTCGCATACGCAATCGCAACGCCTGTGATAATCATCGCACAAACTCGTACTACACGTTTCGGAAAGGCATAGCTAAAGCCGCCTTGAATGTTGTAAAACAAGAAGCCAATAATTGAAAGAATCGCAATCACTGCTAAAATTAAAATTTTTATTGTATTACGCTTCTTCACACTACTTTGCATATGCTTTCCCCCTAAGTAACATGATTAAGAAGATTGCACTACCGATAACCGCTACCGTTGTATTAACCGGAATTTCATACGGAGCAACAACAATACGGCTCAGAATATCACATACAAGGAGGAATACGGCACCAAGCACAATAGTATGAGGAATGGTTTTTCGTAAATTATCCCCTAGATACAGCGAGACGATATTAGGAACAATCAAGCCTAAGAATGGGATAACACCTACGGTTAAAACGACTGTCGTTGAAATAACTGCAATTAAAACGAGACCGATATTCAATACCGTTTTATAGCTCAAACCTAGGTTCTTCGCAAAATCCTCGCCCATCCCCGCAACCATGAACTTATTCGCAAAAATATAAGCAAGAATGATTGCTGGTACTGCTACATACAGTAACTCATAGCGGCCTGAAACAACTAAAGTAAAGCTACCAAGAAAGAATGAACTCACGTTTTGTAAAATTTCTGCTTCATAGCCTAAGAACGTTGTCACTGATGAAATGATATTCCCGTACATAATACCAATTAGTGGAACAAAAATGACATCCTTGAATTTAATGCGATCTAATAGACGCATAAAGATAAACGTTCCAACTAAGGCAAAGGTAAAACCGAAAATAATTTTCTGCATGTATGTAACATTTGTGAAAAAAATCATTGCAATAACAATACCTAATTTTGCTGCATCTAACGTACCTGCTGTTGTAGGAGATACGAATTTATTGCGGCTCAACGATTGCATAATCAACCCGGCAATACTCATACCTGCACCAGCTAAGATAATAGCCATCAATCGTGGTAAACGACTTACCAGAAAAATTTGAACTTCATCTGATTGGAAATCCAATAAATCAGTTGGCTTAATATCTATGGCTCCTATAAACAGTGAGAAGAAAGATAAGATAACAGCGGCCATCACTAACATCCATAATCTCATTTCGTAATCCCCATTTATTCTATTTTCTATATTTATAATGATCCTCTTAATGAAAATGATTATCATTACATACAAGATTCATTATATACTGACTCTTTCTTAATTCCTACCCGATTATCCAATTAAGATTATTATTATCTAAATTTAACATTAATCCTTTCTATTAGGTACGTCATTGCCTCCTTAATTTAGGCTTTTCCACATTAAAGGAGACCGCCGCAGTGTACCCATCTTTAAACGAATGTATCTACATCAAAAAAGTATGCGTCATGATTAAAGATTAGGAATTTCACAATAAAGTAAATACTAGTTAAGGAGGACGATAGATTGAGTGGTGTACAGAATGATTTTCACTTTCCTATGGTTCCTATTCAAGGTGGAGAAATAGTATTAAGAGATGACCGGACAAAAAAGAACTGGAGTGTTAAAATAGAACCATTTCTTCTTGGACAGTATCCTGTAACTGGTGAACAATATAAGTTTCTAACAAAGAAAACCTCCTCAATAGATAAGCAAAAACCAGTTGTTAATCTTTCTTGGTATGAAGCGATTTATTTATGTAATCTCCTTTCGGATATAGCAGGATTATCGAAATGTTATACGTCTACTTTTGAAGGGATTAAATGTGATTGGGAAGCAAACGGGTATCGCCTTCCTTCAGAAGCAGAGTGGCAATTTGCATGCAAAGCAGAAACAGCGGGATATAGATACGGAGATATTAATAAAATTGCTTGGTATAAAGAGAATTCAGGAGGTGAACTTTGTAAAGTAGGAAAAAAAGAGCCTAATATGTGGGGCTTATACGATATGATAGGGAATGTCTGGGAATGGTGCTGGGATGTATATGATGAAAAAGAGTATGGTCCCTATAGAACTTTCCGCGGGGGAAGCTGGGCTGAAGACGAAAGAGGCTGCGGATCCACGTGTCGACGTCGAAGTCACCCATCATTTTGTATAGAAGACCTTGGTTTCCGCCTTGCTCGAACTTTAGTTTAGACATCAAAAAGACACCAAAACATATGTACATGTTTTGGTGTCTTTTTGATGCTTAATTTCCTTGTTTTCCTTGCTCTGTACTGACTCGTTTTAAGAAAAGTGACACTATAAAAGCGATAATTGAGATAATCAATCCAAATAAAATTGAATTTTGCACCCCTTCAACTAACCCAACAATAGGATTGTCATAGCCTTTTTGTGTAATTGACATAACGGTAACCGCTACCGCTGTACCAATTGCACCAGCTACTTGTTGTAAGGTATTCATAACCGCTGAACCATCTGTATATAATTCACGCGGCAACTCATTTAACCCGTTCGTTTGAGCAGGCATCATAATAAATGAAATACCAATCAATAAAATAACATGCATCATTATAATATAGATACTTGATGTATCCAGATCAATCATACGTAAAAAGAGTAAACTGATAATGGCTAACAGCATTCCGCTTAGCACCATCCATTTTGGTCCGAATTTATCAAATAAATTCCCAGCCACAACGGACATGAACGCGTTGACCACACCGCCTGGCAGCAAAAGTAAGCCAGCGGCCATTGGAGCCAGCATTAGCGCATTTTGCAGATAAATAGGCAGTAACACCATAACAGATAATAACGTCATCATAACCGCCAAGATAATAACGACACCTAATGTGAACATTGGATATTTAAAGACTCGGACATTTAACATAGGTGTTTCCAATTTAAGCTGACGAATCGTAAAGATTATAAGTGCAGCAAGTCCAACACCTACTGCAATATATACTTCTGTTGTTAAAAATGTCCCCCTTTCACCCGAAATACTGAAGCCGTATACGACGCCGCCAAAACCAATTGTCGAAAGTAAAAAAGAGATGAAATCAAGCTTGGTCGGGCGTACTTCACTCACGTTTTCAATAAAACGCATACCAACGAATAAGGCAATCAGTAAGAAAGGTAATGTCACCCAAAAAATAAAGTGCCATGAAAGCTGCTCTAAAATAATGCCGGAAAGCGTTGGACCTATCGCTGGTGCAAAGACAATGACTAAACCGATTTTACCCATTGCAGCTCCTCGTTTTGCAGCGGGATAAACGAGTAAAACAACTGTTGTCATGAGAGGTAAAACAATTGCAGTACCAAGCGCCTGCACAACCCGGGCAATCAACAATACAGCAAAGTTTGGTGCAATAGCTGCAATAAACGTTCCAATCACTGATAAGGTTAGTGAAGCTGCAAATAATTGGCGTGTTGTAAAGCGCTGCATTAAGAAAGAAGAAACAGGAACAAAAATACCCAGTACTAATAAATAGCCAGTTGTAAGCCATTGTACGGTAGATGTTTCAATACCAAAATCTTTGGCAATTTCAACAAACGCCATATTTAAAGCTGTTTCATTAAAAAGACCGAAAAAAGCTGCGATTAAAAATGGAAGCACAATTTGATTGCGCTTTTCATATAAATTACTCATAAATCCTCCATCAATTCTATTTCTATAGTATTTACCACATAAAAAAAGAAAGCCCTATAAGTGTAAAAGACTTTTATTTATACTAGCTTTATGCCCTACCTTGTTCTCAATAGTAGTAACTTAATGTAACAACCTCCTAAAACGATAGTATCTATAATATAACAATTAGCTGTTTATATTAACACTTTATTCCTTTTTCTTCAACAATAGCAACCTTGTTGTTTTCAAGGACTCTCTTACTCGTGGACATTACTTTACTTACAATAAAAAAGACAATAAGTGAAAGCCTATTGTCCATTCTTCATTTAAAAATGACCTAACGATTTCGATAGGCCAACTCCATGCATAATATTAATTTGATAATGCAATTTTTATATGAGCTAAGTGGTGCTCTTCGTGCCAAGCTAATTTGGCAATTTTTTTTGCAACTGTTACTTCGCCATTTACTTGGTGAGTAAAGGTTCGCTCTAATTGCTCTTCCGTTAAACTATGTCCTAAAGAAACAATACGCTCATTTAAACCTTCCAGCATTTTAATAGAACTTTCTATTGGAAGTTTTGTATCCGGTTGAACAGCCCATTTTTCTTCGTCGAAAGCGGGTACGGTTGGATTCTCGTCTGTTAAAGCCAGCTTTAACCGTTGATACATGTTCAGCTGAGAATCTGCAATATGATGCACTAGCTGACGAACTGTCCAGCTGCCTTCTCGATATGTTTTGCTTAAATCCTCATCACTTAATGAATTGACCGTTTCCCTTAATTTACTTACGTAAGAATCAATTTCCTTTAGCCATCCTTGAAGACTTTCTGCTGTCACTTTTTCAGGAACTTGTAATTCTCCAATTGGAAACCGCACATTCATTATCATTCACCTTTTCCCTATTTATTCTTTCTCTTCTTTATAGTTTAACATAAATAGGCCAATTCCTTTATTATGTGTTTACCAATAAAATGGAATTTAACAATTAGAAAAACCGAAACCCCCTATTTACTAGAATAGGAGATTTCGGTTCTTCTTTTTATATAGTTCTTACTCGACAGTTACACTCTTTGCCAGGTTACGCGGCTTATCAACGTCACATTCGCGTTGCAGCGCTGCATAATAAGCAATTAGTTGAAGCGGGATTACTGAGACAAGAGGTGTTAAGAGTTCATGAACTTCTGGAATGACAAAACGATCGTCGTCTTCTTCCAGACCTTTCATGGTAATAATACATGGATTTGCACCACGAGCTACGACTTCTTTTACGTTTCCTCGTATGCTTAGGTTTACTTCGCTTTGGGTTGCTAGAGCAATAACCGGTGTTCCGTCTTCAATAAGCGCAATTGTACCATGTTTGAGTTCGCCGCCAGCAAATCCTTCTGCTTGGATATACGAAATCTCCTTCAGCTTCAATGACCCTTCTAAGCCAACATAATAGTCAAGAGAGCGGCCGATAAAGAAGCAGTTCCGTGTGACAGCAAGATACTCGCGAGCGATTTCTTCGAACTGTTCCTTTGAATCACATAGTGCTTCCATAACCGTAGCAATAATGCCTAGTTCTTTCACTAAGTCAAAATCAACTTGTTGTTCACGGAATTCAGCCACCACGTTAGCAAGGATCGCAAGTACGGCAATTTGAGCTGTATAGGCTTTAGTTGAGGCTACCGCTATCTCAGGACCCGCATGCAGCAGCATTGTATATTCTGCCTCACGAGAAAGCGTTGAACCCTGTACGTTCGTAATCGTTAATGATTTATGACCAAGTTCTTTAATCGCTACAAGCACGGCGCGGCTGTCTGCAGTTTCTCCACTTTGAGAAATGAAGATGAATAATGGTTTTTCCGAAAGAATTGGCATGTTGTAAACAAATTCAGATGCAACATGAACCTCAACTGGAATCTTAGCCATTTTTTCAATGAATTGCTTGCCGATCAAACCAGCATGATAACTCGTTCCACACGCAACAATATACACGCGGTCAGCCTCACTAACAGCTTCTGCAATATTAAAATCAATGGTCAGCTTGCCTTCTTCATTTTGATACGCTTGAACAATTTTACGAATAACCAGCGGCTGTTCGTCAATTTCCTTCAGCATATAATGCGGATAAGTGCCCTTTTCGATATCACTAGCATCGATTTCAGCTGTATATGGTGCACGGAGAATTTCTTCTCCTTCTAGATTCTTAATCGTTACCTTGTCTTTTGAAACGAAAACCATTTCTTTATCCATGATTTCCAGATACTGATCAGTCACTTGAATCATCGCCATAGCATCAGAAGCAACGACGTTGAAATCAGAACCGACACCTACTAATAATGGACTCTTATTCTTAGCAACGAAGATTACATCTTCATTTTGATTATCCAATAAAGCGAGTGCATATGATCCTTTTAACAGCATTAACGTTTTACGGAAAGCCGCTTCTACTGTAAGGCCGTCATTCACAAACTTCTCAATAAGCATAACAATGACTTCAGTATCTGTATCACTAGCGAACGTTACATCCTCTAGATACTCACGTTTAAGACCTAAATAGTTTTCAATTACACCATTGTGCACCAACGTCAAACGACCTGATGTACTCTGATGCGGATGTGCATTGTTATGGCTTGGCACACCATGAGTTGCCCATCTAGTATGGCCAATTCCTGTGTGAGCTAGAACTGTTTCATCTACAACACTGCGAAGATCAGCAATCCGGCCTTTTTCTTTAAATACTTGAACACCGGATTCAGTGACAACTGCTATTCCTGCAGAATCGTACCCTCTATATTCTAGCTTTTCCAATCCTTTTAACAAAATTTCCTTTGCATCCGTATTACCGATATATCCAACTATTCCACACATAAATCCGTTCCTCCGTCTAAGCAAGGGAACAGGAATGCACGGGGGCACTCCTGCCCCCTTGTCTCTTATATTTTTATATGTGTATCCTTCACCCTTTGTGCAGCGCGTTGCCACGCTGTTTTAAGGTCAAGGTTCCTGCGGCTGTACACGTTCAGCCGGGAGGTATCCGCCGAAATATCGATAAACCTCCTCCTCGTCAACTAAGCCTTTAACACCGTACGCTTAGTTCAGGCGCTTTGATTGGATCTACTACATGCCATTCCTTCCATTTAAAATACCCATTTCTTGAAAAAATGGATGTTAAAACAGGATTATCATAACCCATAATGTACTTTCCGTCAATTTTTTATTTTCGCACTTACTTTCAAACCAATTAAAACTGATCTGGTTATAAAAATATGCATAAGAGGAAGAAAGCGTTCCTCTTATGCATATTTGTTTTTTAGATCAGGTCTTTTTTTACTCAGCTAAACCCATTTCTTCTTTTACAACAGAGGCGATACGATCAACATATGTCTCACATTGCTCAGCTGTTGGAGCTTCTGCCATTACACGAACTAAAGGTTCTGTTCCTGAAGGACGAACCAAAATTCGGCCATTTCCATTCATCTCGGCTTCTACCTCACTGATAATCGCATGAACTTTTTCATTTTCCGTTACACCGTGTTTATCTGTGACACGAATATTCACAAGCTTTTGCGGGAATTTTTTCATTTCGCCTGCAAGCTCAGATAATGACTTCTTCGTCATCTTCATGATATTCACCAGCTGTAAACCAGTTAACAGACCGTCACCAGTGGTGATGTGATCAAGGAAAATAATATGGCCTGATTGCTCGCCGCCTAGATTATATCCGCCTTTTTTCATCTCTTCTACTACATAGCGATCACCAACTGCAGTTTGGATGCTTTTAATTCCATGCTCCTCAGTTCCTTTATAGAAGCCAAGGTTACTCATTACAGTTGATACGACCGTTCCATGCTTAAGAAGATTATGATCATTCATATATCGTGCACAGATGTACATGATTTGGTCACCATCGACAATTTGTCCTTTTTCATCAATCGCTATTAACCGGTCGCCGTCACCGTCAAATGCTAAACCGATGCTGGCCCCTTTTTCAAGTAAAAAGGCTGCAAGTGCTTCAGGATGTGTTGACCCGACGCCTTTATTGATGTTCAATCCATTTGGAGATGAACCCATGATTGAGATATCTGCATCCAGGTCAGCGAATAAATGGGTTGCCAAGGATGAAGTTGCTCCATGTGCACAATCAAGAGCTATATGTATACCTGTGAAGTCCTCATCAACTGTTTGTTTTAGATATTGCAAATATTTCTGGCCGCCTTCAAAATAATCATTTAAATGGCCGAGGTTTTCTCCCACTGGTCTTGGAAGTGAATCGTCTGATAAATCCATTAACTCTTCAATTTCATTTTCTTGTTCATCTGACAACTTGAAGCCGTCTGGACCAAAGAATTTAATTCCATTATCCTCAACCGGATTATGCGATGCTGAAATCATAACACCCGCTTCGGAACTTAGCGCCTTAGTAAGATAAGCAACCCCTGGTGTAGAAATAACACCTAAGCGCATAACTTCTGCTCCGATTGATAAAAGTCCAGCAACAAGGGCTCCTTCAAGCATATGACCGGAAATCCGGGTATCCCTGCCAATTAAAACTTTAGGACGCTGTGTATCTTTTGTTAGTACGTAACCGCCGAAACGTCCTAGTTTAAAAGCCAATTCTGGTGTCAACTCGCTGTTGGCAACCCCTCTTACCCCGTCAGTACCAAAATATTTACCCATTTTCATAATCGCTCCTTTTTCGAATTGTTCCGTAAAACGTTAGGAAGTCTCTTCCTCATTATCAGTAATGGAAATTGTAACCATTCTTGAATCAAGTTCCCATTTTGTATTATCCGGTGCCTTAACTTGCACAGCGACATCATGAGTCCCCGCTTCCAACTGACTCACATTAACAGATAACTGTATATTTGCCTCTTTAAGTTTATTCAACTCAGCTCTCGTGCCCTTAAACGTAATACCCATAGAACCCATTGAAGGATTCATAAACTTCATCGAACGGTTATTGTCCAGTCCAACTGTTTGGATTTTAAGATTCGAGAATTTCTTGGTTTGAATGCTTACCTCTTCATCTTCATCTGTATTGGTATCCTCAGTCGGGTTATCTACCGGTTTATCTGTATTGTTTGTATCATCGGGTTCAGTAGTCTCAGAATCGGCATCGGGTTCAGTTTCGGTATCAGTCTCCGAATCAGCATCGGCTTTTTTGGTCTTAATGTTCACCTTCACTGTATCCTTCGAAACTTTTTTCACATCATCTGGAACACTAATTGGAAGTTCATATACAGCATCCCCTGTAATATTAGAAACGTTGACTGGGACAGTAACTTCGTTGATGGTCTCAAGGACAGATTCTTTTCCATAAATCGTCACTTCTTTATCGTCCGTGGTCAGACTTTTTATCTCCAGTCCGCTCTTTAGCTTGCCTGACTGTATTGGCCTAATCGGGACTGTTTTAGAAGGAATATTCACTTTTAATGAGACATTCACCACTGCTGGTTCAATCGTCACATTAAGCTTATTCAGGTCTCGATCCAGCGCTTTAACGGTTGCTTCACGATTGACTGATTCATCCATTCCTTTTGTTAAACCAAGTGTCGCTTTGACAAAAGAAATTTGATCAATGACATCTTTGGCTCCTGTGATCTTAACCGTTTGAGGATTACTCGTTGGATTTTCAGCTGTGTATCCCCCTTCTAATAACGAACGGTTATAATCAACATCTACTGAAAATTCTTTTGTCACCTTCTCCTGAACCATAACAGTTGCATACGCAGGTGAGAGGGTAGCTGTTAATTTTTCATTAAGATTACGGATTTTTAACGGCACCTTTTTCTCTCCCAATGTAATTTCAGGATCAGAAAGGTCAATATAGACTTGGAATTCTCGTTGAGTTTTAGCCGAGAGTAACAAACTTTTAACCCCTTCAAGGGTAATCTTCACTGTTTCCGGGGCACCTGTAACGACCAAGTTTTCTTGATCATAATCTATTTCAACTGGTACATCTTCTATTACTTCTTGAGAAACCTTACCAGGCGTATTAAAACCCAAGGAACCATCTTCATTTTTGGATTCGAAATTAACAGATGTAAATAGAAGAGCAGCTATTGCCAAAGCAACCAACCTTGAAAACCAGACGCTATTTGTATATTTATCCATTTTTCTTCCCCCTCCAATTCCAGAGTGTCGAGGAAGCTTGTTTGTTATCTAAGATTAATTCTTTTGATAACATACTCTTAAATGTTTCTATATCCAAATCACGATAAAGCTCACTGTTTTTCGTCAGGGATATACTCCCTGTTTCCTCCGATACAATAATCGTTAGACAATCAGTCGCCTCACTAACCCCCATAGCAGCTCTATGTCTAGTACCAAGTTCTTTTGAAATAAACGGACTTTCCGATAACGGCAAATAACACGCAGCTGCAGCTATCTGATTATTCCGAAGAATCACTGCTCCATCATGAAGCGGTGTATTTGGTATAAAAATATTGATCAATAGTTCTGAGGAAATGCGTGATTCTATAGGTATGCCTGTTTCTATGTAATCACTTAAATCTGTTTCCTTTTCAATTGAGATTAAAGCGCCAATTCTACGCTTAGCCATATAAGATGTTGCTTTCACTATACTTTCAACTAACCTATCCTGCTCATCTTCTTCCTGTCCAACGGTTGTCCTCGTAAACAACTGCCCTCTTCCTAACTGTTCTAGGGCACGGCGTAATTCAGGCTGAAAGATGATAATAACAGCGAGGACTCCCCAGTTCATTACTTGCTGCATTAGCCAGCCCAGTGTATTAAAGCCGATTAAGCTGCTTAGACTCCGGACAATCACAATTACGAAAATCCCCTTTAATAGTTGAATGGCTTTTGTACCTCGTATAATGACGAGTAATTTATATAAAACAAACCATACAAGGAGGATATCTATTAAATTGATTATATAATCAATGAATGGAAGATTGGATAATGTGGTTAATGACATGGTTTTTCCTCCAATCAGTAAAACGTTTACGCTAAATCGTAACTTAACCATTATACCACTAATGTTCTTATTCTTCTAAAGTTAGTATACCTAGTAAATAGGAAATAAAACACAATCCAAAGTATATGCAAACCCAAACAAGCCTGCACCCATAGGGCAAAGGCTCTACTTCATTATACAAGTAAGTCTGTTATATTTATTCGTTCTCATCTCCCTTAAGTAAAGCTTTACCTGTACTTTTCATTTTAAACCAGAGCCATTCAAACATCTCATCAATCAAAACAATTTGTCCCGTTACCTTACCGGCAGAAGCCATATACTGCTCCCCATTAATAATCGTTACATCGCCCTTTACTTCACCTTCAATACGTATATCGCCATTCTTAACTACTACGTCCCCCTTAACCACTTTCCCGGCGGGTATAATGACCATTTCATTTTCAACTACAATGTTTTCTTGCTTAGACACGGCAAAGTTTTGTTCCTCACCCCAAGTTGAGAAAATTGACCCGCCCATTAGGACAATAAACAATGAGGCCGCTGTTAATAGAGGGTGATTTCTCAAATAGCGTTTCATCCCTATATTTTTCTTTTCCTTCGGAATACTTGCCATTACTCGTGCTGTAAAATCATCTGGCGCTTTAATCCTAGCCGTACTCTGCACTAGAGCTATCGCCTTTTTCATATCATGAAAATAGGAACGACAATCAGCACAACTATGCAAATGTTCTCGTAAATGTTCTTTGTTTTCTTCTGTTATCGCTTCGTCTAAATAATCATGCATATAGTCAACGATATCCTCGTGGCAACTCATCGTTTTTCACCTTCTTTTTAAAAATCACTCAATTGTTTTCTCAATGCTTCACGGCCTCGGTGAATTCTCGTTTTGACCGTTCCAATTGGCAGATCCAAAATATCGCTTATTTCTTTTAGGGATAATTCCTCAATGTATTTCAAGACAATCACCGATCGATACTTCTCTGGAAGCTTTAGAATCTCGTCTTGTATGGTCTCCTGCAGCTCTAATGACTCGACCTCATCTTCTGGTAAAGCACTATCATCAGCAATTAACGAATACATATTTAACCCATCTGTCCCAGCTACTTCAGCATCCAAGAAGTAATCTGGTTTCTTTTTACGGATTCGGTCAATACATAAATTTGTTGCAATTCGGTATAACCACGTAGAAAACTTCATTTGAATATTAAAACGGTGGATATTAACATATGCACGTACGAATGCCTCTTGTGCCATATCCTCAGCCTCATGACGGTTTCCAAGCATTCTAAAGCACAATTGAAAAACCTTATCCTTATACAATTCAACAATTTCCCCAAACGCATTTTGGTCTCCCTTTAAGACCTGATTAATCCTCTGTTTAATGATGACTTCCATCTTGTGTATTACCCCCGCTCATGCGGCTATACGATACTTACGGATCGCACGCTAAAAGGTTTCAAAAATAATTACTTTAATTTTATCAAATTTTAACATTTTTTGTTTAATTAAATTAATATTGGGTAGATTGTTAAAAAAGATTATATAAAGCGAGGATGTCTTTAAATATGATAGCAGAACAGCTATTAACCAGAATAGAAGAATATAGAGAAAGAATGATTTATTTGGCAGGGTATTCCTCGATAAAAGATAGTCGAGTAGTAGAGGTCAGCACAGAGCTGGATAACTTAATCATTCAATATATTCATCTAACCAAAAAACAGTAACGAGGAGGTTACTGTTTTAATTGTCTTGCATTATGTAAAAGCAGCGTTATTTTACACTAATTTCTCTCCAAATAAAGAACCCATTAAGGCAACAGCAACCGTTGCTGTTTTATTTTTTTCATCTAAGATAGGATTTACTTCTACAAACTCGGCAGAAGTCACAATACCTGACTCTGAAAGCATTTCCATCGCCAGATGACTTTCCCTGTAAGTGATCCCTCCCAGCACTGGGGTTCCTACTCCTGGAGCATCAATAGGATCCAATGCATCCATATCTACTGATAAATGGACACCGTCTGTTTTTTCTTTAAAGAAAGCAAGCGTCTCTTCCATTACTGCTGCCATCCCGCGTCTATCAATTTCATGCATTGAAAATACTTTAATCTCTTTGGAAGTTATTAAGTTTCTTTCCCCTTCATCTAAAGAACGCGCACCAATAATGACCACATTTTCAGGTTTAATTTTAGGCGAGAATCCATGGATGTTTACAAGTCCATCGTTTCCCAGCCCTAGACTAACTGCTAGGGACATCCCATGAATATTACCAGATGGTGTCGTCTCCTCTGTATTTAGATCGCCGTGAGCATCAAACCAAATCACACCAAGATTCTCATAATGTTTTGACGCTCCTGCTATTGTTCCAATGGCAATTGAATGATCGCCTCCTAGTACAAGAGGGAATGATTTCTTACTAAGAATAGTATCCACTTTTTCTGCCAGCAACCTGCTTCCGATAGTGACCTCTTTCAAGTTATTCAACTTCGTTTCTAAATCGGCCATTGCGGGCCTCCCAATCGTAATGTCTCCTAAATCCTCTACATCAATCCCTAAGCTTCCAAGTCTCTCTACGACCTCAGCATACCTGATAGCGCTTGGCCCCATATCTACCCCACGTCTATTTTGACCGAGATCCATAGGCAGACCGATGATTGTTATTTTCTCTATCTCCAATTCCTCATCCCCTTTAAACCATTTTATACCAAAAAAGATAAATGGTTCAACAGAGCAAAAGGTTGTATAAAAATACAAAACAAAAAACCTTAAACCATAGAATGGCTTAAGGTTTTGTATGGAGCCTAGCGGGATCGAACCGCTGACCTCCTGCGTGCAAGGCAGGCGCTCTCCCAGCTGAGCTAAGGCCCCTCTTGTACAGGAATGTACGATTGAAATGGAGCGGAAGACGGGGTTCGAACCCGCGACCCCAACCTTGGCAAGGTTGTATTCTACCGCTGAACTACTTCCGCAAAAAAGTGAGCCATGTAGGATTCGAACCTACGACCCTCTGATTAAAAGTCAGATGCTCTACCAACTGAGCTAATGGCTCATATTAATTAACAAAATAAAAAATCAGATGTTTATGTTTACTAGTTCAAACGTAAACTGACAACTGAGCACTTCATACATTATTTGAAAATATGGCTGGGCTAGCAGGATTTGAACCTACGCATGACGGAGTCAAAGTCCGTTGCCTTACCGCTTGGCTATAGCCCAATATAATCATATACCTGACAAAAAAATAGGTGGTAATCATATATTTCCCTCAATGAGAAAATATATAACTGTCCACTAATTGATTTTATAAATGGTGGAGGGGGGCAGATTCGAACTGCCGAACCCTAAGGAGCGGATTTACAGTCCGCCGCGTTTAGCCACTTCGCTACCCCTCCAGAAAAACAGTGCCGGCAAGAGGACTTGAACCCCCAACCTACTGATTACAAGTCAGTTGCTCTACCAGTTGAGCTACACCGGCAAGTGTAAAATAAAACATGGTGGAGGATGACGGGATCGAACCGCCGACCCTCTGCTTGTAAGGCAGA
>NZ_JAZVJO010000118.1:0-11228 GCF_059453735.1 Peribacillus sp.
CAAACGGAGAAATCGCTTTTATAGCAGGAAAGAAAACGTCGGAAATATCAAATCTTCGTTTAGAAGGTTATATTCGAGCGATGAAGCAATATAAAAAATCTATTCGACCAGAATGGATTGCACACGGAGACTTTTTTGAAAACAGCGGCTATGAAAGTATGAAGCGCATTCTTCAAAGTCGGGAGATTCCTAAAGCAGTCATTGCAGCTTCAGATATGATGGCACTTGGTGCAATGAGAGCGATTAAAGAAACAGGACGAAGAATTCCAGAGGATATTAAAGTAGTTGGCTGTGATGATGTTGAGGCATGCCGGTATAGTGAGCCTACATTAAGTACAGTCAAACAAGATAAACAAGAGTTAGGCAGGATAGCTGCTAAAAAATTAAATGATCTGATTACTAAAGAAACATGTAGTGAACCATCAATTGTTAAACCGGAACTTGTGATTAGACATTCATCTATGAACAGTATGTGATGATGAAATAGGAGGGTATTCATGTCCACTATTCAATTTCCAAAACAGTTTAAATGGGGAAGTGCTACGGCAGCATATCAAATTGAAGGTGCAGCAAATGAAGATGGCAGAGGACTGTCGATTTGGGATACTTTTTCTAAAACACCAGGGAAGGTTTATAACGAAGAAAACGGTGATCGTGCTTGTGATAGTTATCATCGATATGAAGAAGATATTCAACTTCTCGATGAATTAGGAGCAGATATGTATCGCTTTTCCGTATCGTGGCCGCGGATTTTTCCAAATGGAACGGGAGAGGTGAATCAAAAAGGAGTCGACTATTATCATAGATTAGTTGATTCACTGATTGAAAAAGGAATTGAACCGATGTGTACGCTCTACCATTGGGATTTGCCTCAAGCTCTTCAGGACAAGGGAGGTTGGGGAAATCGTGAGACCATTTCGGCCTTTACTGCTTATGCTGAATTTATGTTCAATGAATTTAATGGGAAAATTAAGAAGTGGATAACCTTGAATGAGCCATGGTGTGCATCTTTTTTATCGAACTACATAGGTGTTCATGCACCAGGTAATCAGAATCTTCAGCTGGCGACAGATATAGCTCATCATTTAATGGTTGCACATGGGAAAGCTGTTCAGAGCTTTCGAAATTCTGGGACAGTAGGGGAAATAGGTTATGCTCCAAATGTTACTTGGTATGAGCCTTACAGCAGCAAACAGGAAGACAAAGAGGCATGCGATCGGGCAAATGGCTGGAATTTAGACTGGTTTTTTGACCCCGTTTTCAAAGGAGCCTATCCACTATTTATGCTAGAATGGTTTGCAGAAAAAGGTGCAGTACCGCATGTTAATACTGGAGATATGGAAGCTATATCTGAAAAAATTGATTTCCTTGGTATTAATTATTACACGGGAAATGTCGCTAGGTATAAAGAAAATGAGGGATTATTTAACTGCGAGAATATTGATATGGGATACGATCAAACGGACATTGGCTGGTTTATCTATCCGGATGGATTTTATCATGTACTTGTCAAAATTAAAGAATTATATGGTGACGTTCCCATTTATATTACCGAAAATGGTTCTTGTTATAATGATGAACCAGAAAACGGGAAGGTACAGGATAAGAAAAGAATAGACTATTTAAAGCTTCACTTAACGGCGCTGCAAAGATCGATTGAATCGGGTGTGAATGTTAAAGGATACTTGACATGGTCCCTGCTTGATAATTTTGAATGGGCATATGGCTATAGTATGAGATTCGGGATCGTTCACGTCAATTATGAAACTTTAGAGAGAACCAAGAAAGACAGTTATTATTGGCTTAAAGATACAATTGAAAAAGGCTGGTTTGATGTATAAGCGAGGTCAAGTTAAAACGATGAAAAGTAATTTGAATAAATTTACTTTTCATCGTTAATGTATGTTATAATTAGTCAAACCTTTTTACTGTGTTTTACTTTACTTGGACCAATCACTTTGCTCATTCGTGAGCAAAGTTTTTTTTGTTTATTTTTAGACACACAAAAAAACAGACCCTGCAAGCAGGATCTGTCTATATAATCAGCTAAGATTATGCTTTTTGAACGTTAGTAGCTTGGGGTCCACGTTGACCTTGTTCTACTTCAAAAGTAACTTCTTGGCCTTCATCTAAAGACTTGAAGCCTTCACTTTGAATAGCTGAGAAATGTACGAATACATCGTCTCCGTTTTCGCCTTCCATCAAGCCGAATCCTTTTTCTGCGTTAAACCATTTTACTTTACCTTGTTCCATTTTTGTTGCCTCCTAGTGCTTTCACACATTGTATTACTATCCTTGCTCTCAGTGAACAACGAGACGAAAAGTTAAACTTTTTGTTTTCATTTCTACCGGACAAAAATAATTCTTCTTAAGAATAACATGGATTGTTCTAAAAAGCAAATCAATCAATTATTAATAAGATAGATAGGTAAACAGGCTTAAGATATTTTTGTCGAAAATAGAGGATTTATGAGGTTTAATATGGAAGTCTTTAAGTAGATTATTCTACTTCGTTGAGCCGACAGCAATTTAGGAGGTGAATAGAAAAGGTTTTGTTAATTGATATTATTCGTTCCTTTACATTTCGATTAGAAGAGAAGAATAATTACTAGGGGGAAATGACATGATGAAATTTTTACAAAAAATCGGCCGTTCTTTGATGCTTCCGGTTGCTGTGCTTCCGGTTGCTGCCATTTTGATGGGTATTGGTTATTGGATTGATCCCAATGGCTGGGGATCCGGGAATGCGTTGGCGGCTTTCCTTATTAAAGCGGGGTCTTCTATCTTAGACAATATACCCATCCTTTTTGCCGTCGGTGTCGCACTCGGAATGTCTAAGACAAAAGATGGATCAGCAGCCTTAAGCGGACTGGTGGCTTTTTTAGTAGCAACTACGCTGCTGGCACCTGATTCAGTAGCTATGCTGAAGGGAATTGAAGTAGAAAACGTGAATGCTGCGTTTAGTAAAATTAACAATGCGTTTGTAGGAATTATTTCAGGGCTCGTTGCAGCCTTCATGTTTAATCGCTTTAGTCATGTGAAATTGCCAGATGCACTTGCCTTTTTTAGCGGTAAACGACTTGTTCCAATTATGACAGCGCTCGCTATGCTTATTGTCGCCTTATTGTTATTCTTCATATGGCCGGTTGTTTATACAGGCCTTGTTAATTTTGGAGAATTAATTAGTAAATTGGGTGTTTTAGGAGCTGGTCTGTACGGATTCTTTAATAGGCTGTTAATTCCAACAGGTCTGCACCATGCGTTGAATGCTGTATTCTGGTTTGATTTAATTGGAATTAATGATATCGGAAACTTCTGGAAAGGAGATGGGGTAAAAGGAGTTACAGGCATGTATCAAGCAGGATTCTTCCCTATTATGATGTTTGGCCTTCCGGCTGCCGGATTAGCTATGTATCATACGGCAAAAACAGCAAAGAAAAAGCAAACAGCTTCCTTAATGCTTGCGGCCGGCTTTGCTTCGTTTTTTACAGGTGTAACAGAACCTCTTGAATTTGCCTTTATGTTCCTAGCTCCACTGCTCTACTTAGTTCATGCAATTTTAACTGGACTGTCCTTAATGATTGCAGCTTTCTTCCATTGGACAGCAGGATTTGCCTTTAGCGCTGGTTTAATCGATTACTTCTTAAGCTTTAATTTACCGCTGGCCAATCAGCCGTATATGCTGCTTGTTCAAGGATTAGTGTTCGCTGTAATTTATTATTTCTTATTCCGATTCTTAATCGTGAAGTTCAATTTAATGACACCAGGAAGATCGGATGATTTGGATGAAGAAGAGGTTATTGTAACTGACAATGCTGTTTCTTCAGATAATAAATATGCTGATATGGCTGCTGTAATTTACGCTGGTTTAGGTGGCCGCGATAATATCACTGCCATTGATAATTGTGTCACGCGCTTAAGAATTGAAGTGAAAGACATGGATGCGGTTGACCAAAGAAAAATTAAAGCAACCGGTGTACCAGGCATTAATATTGTCGGTCCTCAAAGTATTCAAGTAATTGTTGGTACCCAAGTTCAATTTGTAGCAGATGAAATGGAAAAACTTCATAAATAACATGAGAAGAGCCGATCCTTACAGGATCGGCTCTTTTGTGTTTAGAAATATCTGAAGAGAAGATAGTTGATATTCTATCGTGTATTAAGATTATTTTGATGGCTTTGCAGATTTCAAGAAAAGGAAGATTAAAACTCTTGACTTA
Organism: Peribacillus sp.; assembly: GCF_059453735.1. NCBI lineage: Bacteria > Bacillati > Bacillota > Bacilli > Caryophanales > Bacillaceae > Peribacillus > Peribacillus sp. The sequence goes on from NZ_JAZVJO010000118.1 coordinate 4,221, forward strand.
AACTTCTATTATCCATATCATATTCACATAACATATAGACTTACTTGGTTTTAAAGAAGGAGAGAAAACTAAATGATACAAATGATCCTAACGGGTTTACTTTGTGGAGCATTGCTTGGTTTCGTTATGCAACGAGGACGTTTCTGTCTCACAGGTGGATTCCGGGATATGTATATAGCGAAAGATAACCGCATGTTTTATGCATTATTAATTGCGATAGCTGTTCAAAGTGTTGGTGTTTATACGTTAATCCAAATGGATGTTATTCAATTTACTACAGGTGCCTTCCCTTGGCTTGCCGTAATAATTGGTTCTTTTGTATTCGGTATTGGCATCATCCTTGCCGGCGGCTGTGCAACTGGAACATGGTACCGTGCTGGTGAAGGTCTGCTGGGCAGTTGGATTGCGCTTGCAGGGTATATGCTGATGAGCACGATTATGAAATCTGGACCATTAACACCTGTAAACGATTCGATTTCATCAGTTGTTCTTCCAAAGAATTCAATTGCTGAAACAACAGGAATTTCTGTCTGGGTCTTCATTGCTATTTTTACAGCCATTGTTGTCTGGATTATCAGTCGAGAATTAAAAAAGCCGAAAGTTATAATTCCTTCAATGAAGCCTAAGCGGACTGGGATAGCGCATTTACTATTCGAAAAACGCTGGCATCCATTCTTCACGGCTATGTTGGTAGGATTAATTGCAATCCTTGCTTGGCCGCTTAGTGAAGCGACAGGCAGAATGTCAGGATTGGGGATTACTACTCCTTCTGCGAATATTCTGCAATACTTAGTAACGGGTGATATCTCCATCATTAACTGGGGAGTATTCCTTGTTCTAGGGATTTTCCTTGGTTCGTTCATTGCAGCAAAAGGAAGCCGAGAATTCCGCTTTAGAATGCCTGATGCTAAAACAGGAATTACGAGCTTTATCGGCGGAATTTTAATGGGCTTTGGAGCTAGTCTTGCCGGAGGATGTTCAATCGGTAATGGTTTAGTTATGACAGCTATGATGACTTGGCAGGGATGGGTTTCCCTAGTCTTTATGATTCTAGGAACATGGACTGCATCGTATTTTGTCTTTATACGACCAAATGTGAAAAGAAAAGCGGCAGCTGCACAATCAGCTGTTACTACAGCTTAGGAGGAAGAAAATATGCAAAAAACACTAGAAGTAATGGGAATGGTTTGTCCGTTTCCTTTAGTAGAAGCAAAAAATGAAATGGAATTTCTTAATTCAGGTGATGAATTAATCATTAATTTTGACTGTACGCAAGCGACAGAAACTCTGCCGCGCTGGGCTGCAGAAGCAGGACACACAGTAACTAATTACGAACAAATAGATGAAGCGTCTTGGACGATCACTGTACAAAAAAAGTAAATATCAAGTTGGCTCCAGTCTTCGTACTGGAGCCATTTTTTTGTTTGGGAAAAGGAATTCACACGGGAATAAAGGCCCTCTAGACGGGAATAACGATTCACCAGACGGGATTATACCCATCACTGAAGGGAATAACTAGTTGTGGTCGAATCCGTTCAAGATTCGATCTTTAGTCAAGATTATAACGATAAAAAAGGAGGAAGTATGAAATCCATATACAGTGAAATCATTCAATTCCGCGGTACACACTATGAATTTGGGTATACGCAGGGTTTGAAGCTGAAAAATTCAATTTCAGTAAAAAACCGTGAAAATCAGTGGAAGGTGCGTTTACCTAGATTCACTATAAAACCAACCGAAGTTGAACACGCCTTACATGCTTTTGTACCTGGTATTTGGGAGGAGCTGCTCGGTTTGCAGGAGGCTCTTGCTTGGCCTATTGAGAGGGTTTTACAGGAGTTTGGCGGGTATCGTCTGAACTATGTTCATTCTGGCTGTTCTATTCTAACAGGGTCTGATTACTTAATTCGTAATTATGATTATCATCCGAAAACATATGAGGGCCGTTACACATTATTTCAACCAAGTGATGAGGGATATGCCATGATTGGTCCAAGCCAGAGGGTAACTGGGCGAATGGATGGAATGAACGAAAAGGGACTCGCCATGGGCTATAACTTTATGAATCGGAAAAAGCCTGGAGAGGGCTTTATTTGCTGTATGATCGGCAGAATCATTTTAGAAGCTTGTGCAAGTACACTTGAGGCCATCGCGATGTTAAGGGAAATTCCCCATCGACATTCATTCAGCTATGTGGTGCATGATCAAAGTGGAGCAAATTATATAATTGAAACATCCCCCCGCGGTGTGGAAGTCCGTCAATCAGAGGCATGTACAAACCATTTTGAAATAATGACACATGAAAATCGACGTCATCTTGTTGACTCAAAGCGGAGACTTGAACTATTACAGCAAGAGAAGATTACTGAAGCCTATACGGCCTTTCGCCTATTAAATGATACGGACAAAGGAATATTTTCTGATCTATACAGCAGTTGGGCAGGAACGATACATACCTCAGGTTATCTTACTAAAGAAAGGAAAGTCTGGTTTGCCCTAGGCGGTGATCGCCAACCGGTAGAATTTGATTTTGCTCATTGGCTTGAAGGCAATGATTTAAAAATGGATAAAGTAACTGGTGAAGTAGAAACTGATCAACCTTTTCTACATATGGAAAAGGCAGATTGGTTTCAATGAAAAGAAGTACGGTATGTAAGAAGGGAATATAAGCTAAACAGAGAATACCTTATATAGATATAATGCTGCCCTTCGCGGGTAAAGGTTGTGAAAGAAATGAAAAACGAGGATGATTATGAACAGGTCGAGCTGGTTGCTGGTCAACTTGATTTGACTAAACCAAGAATTGTGATGTCATATGGGGTGAACATTCAGGCAAAACTGTTACCGTTTACAAGTCAGTTGCTTGAACAAATTCAGTCTAAAGAGGTTAATCAAACAGGTGATGTCATTAACGATTTAATGAGGCTGATTAATGAGCTGGGACAGGATGAGGGAATAAAAAATCAGTCCTTTCTTCGTAGAGTGTTTAAAAAAAATGATTCCCTATCACGTCAGTTGGTTTCTTATCAAAAAGCGAGTGCAGTGGTTGAACAAGCCCGAGTAAAGTTAGATCGGAGTAAAAACTTTTTACTGGCAGATACCCTACTATTAAACCGACTTTTTACTCAGAATAATGAGTTATGCCGTGAACTGAATGTCTATTTGACAGCAGGAGAGCTTAAACGACAGGAATTAATTCGTTCTCTGCCCGAACAAGAACTTGTTGAGGAAGAATTTCTAAAACGGGAGGAAGCAGAACAGCGGCAGCATGTAGTTGAAGTACTAGATAAGCGTTTATACGATCTTAGAGTCAGCATTGAAATTACGAAACAAAATTCAGTTCTAATTAAGCTGATTCAAGGCACAAATGAACGACTTATCGAGAAAATCCAATCGTCTATCTTAACATCCATACCGCTATGGCGGAATCAAGTAGCCCTAAACATAGCTAATCTTCAAAAGCAGGAAATTACAAGCGCTTCTGAAAAAAATGATATAGAACAACAAAATAAAAAGGTACAAGAAACGCAGAGACAGCTGCTTAAAGAAATCCTAGAAGTGATGGATATTCAACAAGATAGTCATGCAAAACGCACTCAAGCTAAACAAGAGCTGTCAACGATCATGGTCGATGAAAATAGGATGTGACGTATGTATAAAGTGATGATTGTTGAAGATGATGTCAAGATTCGAACGTTGATAGGCGTGTTTTTAAAGAAGTGGAACTTTGAATCAATGATTGTTGAAACATTCGATCAGGTAGACAAGTTAGTGTTACTAGAGAAACCTAATATTTTGTTGATGGATATTATAATGGCGATGAATGTCGGCGAGGATGATTTTATTCAAAAGCCCTTTTTCCTTGACGTTTTAGTTGCAAAGATTCAGGCTGTTTTGCGGTGTAGCAACCGATCCATTAAAAATGTTCAGTTCTTCTTCCTTCATCGTTAAGATATTTCTACCACCTATATCAATCGAACCTGTAGCGGGGGTATCAATCGTTGATAATAGATGTAATAATGTAGATTTCCCCGATCCAGGTGGCCCCATTATTCCAACAAAATCACCTCTAGATACCTCAAGATTTAGTTTTTTTAATGCTGGGAATGGATTCTTTTTTGTCCCATATACCTTACTAACGCCTTTTGCCGGTAAAACAATCCCCATTTTCCGCACTCCTTAACAGCTGTACGAGACAACTTTGATTTTCTTTTAACTATAAGGAATGCTGGTTTAATCTACCATAAGTTTTCCTTACGTTTTCCAAGTGAATCTTACATTTTTGTCATTATTGGAGGGTTCAAAGATTAGTAGGTTTAAAGGATTTTCATGTGTGTATAGTCTGGCAGTTTTAAGAAGAAAAGATTTGTCAAATTTTTAGTGAACTCCAATAGAGATTCACAAGTAATTGCTGTATAGTAAATAGTAGTAAATGGATTAAAGGAGTGAAGAAAATGTATCTCACAATTCAGGAAACTGCAGACTATTTATCACTCCCAAAAGAGTATATTGAAAGTCTTATTATGCAAAATAAAATACGTACTGTTCATGATGGAGAACAGTTGTTGATTTATAAAGATCAATTTAAAACACATTTAGAACAGCTAGAAAAATATAAGATTTTGGCTGAAGAATGGGCGAATGAGCCAATTCCAGAGGATCTAGATATTAAGGACGAGGATTAACAAAGTAAAGGGTGAGTAGTTTAGAATGATAAAAAAAGTTGGTTTGGTTGTCGATGTGGAAACCACAGGTCTAAGTCCAAAAACTGATGAAATGGTTGAAATTGCGGTAAAATTATTTACCTTTGATCAAGATGGCCAAGTGTTAGATATTCTAGATGAGGATGCTTATCTAAGAGAGCCGCTCTCTGCTTCAGCACGAAGAAACTATGAACAGGCATACCGTGTTCACGGAATACCATTTGAAGAAGTAGAAGGAAAAAGCTTTTATGATGTTAAGCTAAAAACTTACTTTCATCGAGCGGATGTCATATTTGCTCATAACGCATCTTTTGACCGCAGTTTTATTTATCAGATGTATCCTGAGGTGAATGACCTATCTTGGCATTGTACAATGAGAGGCGTGCCTTGGAAGGAATATGGTTTTAGTAATAGTAAACTATTAACCTTATTACAAGCTCACTATATTACGGATTATCAGTCGCATCGTGCAATGGATGATATCACCAATTTGCTAGAGTTAATGAAACAGCAGGCGCCTAGTGGAAAAACTTATTTACAGCAGGTTCTGACAAAGGGACCAATGCGGAAGTATCAACCAGTCTTAAAAGAAAAAGTGTGAAAGAAGCGCAAGGAGAATAATTTCTAGTCCATTTCCTAAAAAGTGTGTAAGATAGATGATATAGGAAATAATGATGATGTAAGATTTGGGATAGGAGATAAAGAAGGGATATGACTGAAATCTGGAATTACTTACATAGTAAAGGTTTTTCAAGACTAATTACGCTGCTGATTATAATTGTATTTTTATATAGTATTGGCAATATGATTCATTTGCTTTTGTTTACCTTTATTTTTACTTTCCTAATGGGAAGGCTCCAAAACTTTATTTACCTTCAGTTGAATAAATATATTAAAGTCAATCAAAAGTTAGTTATTAGTATTATATATATGATCTTTGTTTCCGCTCTCGGGATCGTTTTATATAAATACTTGCCGGTTATTACACTTCAACTTACGGAGTTAGTTACCCAAATAGCTCATTTCTATATGAATCCCCCAGATATACCGGTGATTCACTTTATTATTGATACGCTTAATAAACTGAACTCTCCGTTAGATATACCTAAACAAGTTGGGAATGTATACAATTATTTAACTGATATCGGTAAACTGGGACTACAAATCTTCCTATCTCTTTTGCTTAGTTTATTCTTCTTACTAGAGAAGGATAAAATTGCTCGTTTTACTGCTAAATTTAAATATGGGAAATTTAGTGATTTCTTTATTAACATCGAGCACTTTGGCAGTAAATTCATTAACTCGTTCGGTAAGGTTATTGAAGTTCAATTTTTAATTGCTTTGACAAATGCAATACTATCAATAATTTTCTTAGCGTTAATGGGATTCCCACAATTAATTGGACTAGGAATTATGATCTTCTTCCTAGGTTTAATACCGGTTGCTGGTGTAATTATTTCATTAATTCCGCTGTCAATGATTGCCTTCAGCATTGGCGGTATTACGAAGGTCCTTGCTGTTCTTATCATGATTGTAGTCATTCATGCCCTTGAAAGTTATATCTTGAATCCTAAGTTCATGTCAGCTAAAACGAATTTACCAACATTCTTCACTTTTATTGTTCTGTTGTTCTCAGAGCATTTCTTAGGTATTTGGGGTTTAATTATCGGGATTCCAATCTTTATCTTTATCTTAGATATGCTTGAAATTCCAGAAAATATTGAAAAAGTGCCCAAAATAAAATAAAAGAAAAAGATTGCAGAGAAAAATTCTCTGCAATTTTTTTGTGAAATTTTTTCTTGTCTGGAAGAACCATTTTACCTTAAGAAATATAAATAAGGGAGATGATTTTTTCTATCATAAACTAATCTTTAGAGGAATTAGTTGGAATTTTATTGAATATATAATCAAGAATGAGTATAATACCACTTAGGTAAAAAAAGAATTTTCAGAATAATAATTTTATTTTGAAGCCAGGGGGAACATGATGAAGAAGAGGTTAGGGCTGTTTTTAGGTATAGGGATTTCAAGTCTATTGCTGGTAACGGGATGTGGTAACTCGGAAAAATCCGGCTCTGATGAAAAGGAAAAAACGTTAAAAGTGGTGACCGATGCTGAGTACCCTCCATTTGAATTTAGGGATAAGGGTGAACTCGTCGGTTTCGATGTTGAATCAAGCGAAAAGCTTGTTGAAATCGAATCAACCTATCTCCTCAAGAGTCCCAAGACTCGCAAGGCTCTCGCAGAGGTAGAGATTGAAGTCACTAATCAAGTCATTGTAATTAGCTTTGTACTCGTACATAGT
>NZ_JAZVJO010000119.1:0-10396 GCF_059453735.1 Peribacillus sp.
TGTTTTTGATATCGGGACCTGAACTGGTTAAATCATGTTGTATGAATGGGGTGTCTGGTTCATTTCCAGCTCCAAATGCAAGCCCGATAGAGGTTCTAGATGAGTGGATGGGGGTCATCAGCAGTAGTTTAGCAGAAGCGAAATTAAAGGATCCAACTAAAAAAATTGCTCCATGGTCCATGAATATGGTGGTTCACAGCACTTACAGCCGTCTTCAAGAAGAGTTAGAGCTGGTTAAGAAGCATCAACCACCAATCGTTTTAACTTCACTTGGTTCGCCAAAACAAGTTGTGGAAATTGTACATAGTTATGGCGGTTTAGTATTTTCTGATGTAAGCAGTATTCCGTTTGCTAAAAAAGCAGCTGAAGCAGGCGTCGATGGATTGATTCTCGTTGCAGCGGGTGCAGGGGGCCATGCCGGAGAGTTGAATGGATTTGCATTTGTAGACAGTGTTCGTACATTCTGGGATGGGATTATTCTCCTTGCGGGTTCAATATCTACAGGAAAAGGAATTCTAGCAGCCCAAGCGGCTGGTGCGGATCTTGCCTATATGGGGACTCGCTTTATTGTGGCAGAAGAAAGTAATGCTGTAGATGCCTACCGCGAAATGCTCGTAACATCAGGACCTGAAGATATAGTCCTAACCGATGCTTTTTCAGGTGTTAACTGTAATATGCTAAAACCGAGCATTCTAAACAATGGACTCGATCCAGAACAACTAGTCAAGAAGGAAAAAGTTAATTTTGACGGTATGGCTAAAAAATCAGATGCAAAAGCTTGGAAAGATATCTGGTCTGCTGGTCATGGTGTAGGAGCCATTGAAAAAATCGATTCGGTTGAAGGCATAGTAAAAACACTTCAACAAGAATATAACGAGGCTTTAATAAAATTAAATGAAAATGCTGCCAAAATTAAAACTAGTGTTTCTCAGTAAATATGTTAAATGGACATTTAAGATGTCCATTTTTTTATTCGTTCGGAGCCGCAATTTCTACCTTTATTCGATCAGGATCCTCGAAGAATACAGCATAATGATTCGGTCCGCCAGCAAAAGGAAACCTTTCTTCATATAAAAGAGGAATCCCTTTTTCTTTAATTTTTGTGAACAATTCATTAACATGCTCCCTAGACTCACCATGAAAAGCTAGATGATTAAGCCCAATTCGTCCTCGATGGTATCCGCTGTCTATAAAACGAACATCCGTTTGAACAAATACTAGATATGAGTTTCCTTGTTTCCAACTGAATCCGGACTCCCATTCTTGAAAAAGCTCATAATTTAATTCGGTTAAAAGCCATCCCCAAAACTCAGCTGATTTTTTAAGATTGGAAACATTTATTTCAATATGATGCAGCATGGCTATCGCTCTCCTTTTAGGAGATTATACCATATACAGCTGAATCAAAAGAGTGATGAGATGCTAGAATAAGCTTAATATCAGGTTCTCATCTCTTATAAAAAGTAGAAAATATACCAAAAAAGAACTGGCATAATATCTTACATAATCAATCCAGTTTGCTGATTCGCGCGAATTTACTTTATATACGGAATGTTATTGTTACGACTGTACCGTATCATTTGAAAAAATGAGTGGGAAGATTTACCCTACGTTCCTTAGGGAAATGGCTTTTTGCCTTTAGGAAGTTTGGTTTGTACCACAAACTGGGAATAAAAGAAGGCAACTAATAATTCAGGAGGAATGGATGATGGACTTAAAGACAGGGAAAATGTTTTGGAGTGATACATATAAGGATGCACCTAACTATCCGGAGCTTACCGAGAATATTGATTGTGATGTGTGTATTGTGGGAAGTGGATCATCAGGCGCTCATTGTGCTTACTTTCTAGCTGAAAAAGGCCTGAATGTCGTCCTTGTTGATAAACGGGATATTGGAGCAGGCAGCACGATGGCAAATACGGGATTGCTACAATATACAAATGATAAAACATTAACGTCATATATACATAGTTTTGGAGAAAAGGCAGGAGTACGTCATGTCCAATTATGTTTAGAGGCTATGAAAATATTAGAACATACAGTGATTCCAAGTTTGGATGGCGATTCAGATTTTCGAAAAAGACAAAGTCTTTATTTTGCGTCCAGTAAAGAAGACGTGCCAATGTTGAAGGAAGAATACCAAACTCTAAAAAAATACGGATTCCCGGTTGACTATTATACACAGGAAGACATCGCTGATACGTTTTCTTTTTCAAAGCCTGCAGGACTTGTGACAAATAACGATGCAGAAATTAATCCCTTTAAGCATGCACACAATTTGATACAATATGCAGCCAATAAAGGCGTTCGCGTATATGGCCATACAAACATTAATGGGAAAATCCTTAAAAACGATCATACCGAACTGTTTACGAGTAATGGCTGTTCCATTAAAGCGAAGTATGTGATATTTGCGACAGGGTACGAGGCACAGGAAGAAGTAAACGAGCAAAATGCAAAGGTCGTAAGCTCTTATGCCATAGCAACCAATCCTGTAGCGAATCTGACAAATTGGAAAGAAGCGATGATGATTTGGGAAACCGCTCGTCCCTATCTCTATGCTCGTCAAACGGTAGACAATCGCATAATAATTGGCGGTCTTGACGAACAAACAAGATATAGTGAAAAACGTGACTCCATGATCATTCATAAACGGGATGAATTACTAGATAAGTTGGTGGGATTATTTCCTGAACTAGCAGGCCAAGTTAAAGCAGACTATTATTGGGGGGCATCCTTTGGTGAGACCCATGACGGATTGCCCACAATAGGTATGTATCCAGATTATCCAAATTGTTATTTTTTATTAGGGTATGGCGGGAATGGAACGGTTTATAGTGTGATATTATCGCAGATTATCACTGATTTAATTCTAAAAGGGACACATCCAGATCTTGATATATATCTTAAAGAACGCTCTTTTATAACAGGGACTGCTTAAATAGATGTGACTAAATGCTATGCTCTGATCATTCAGTTTGTAGACAAAAGAGGTTCGGAATGGTTTTATTCCGAACCTCTTTTGCATTTTTCGGAACAAATAGACCTTTTACTTTTAAGTTTAGAAAGTCAGTTGATTTTCGTTACAGGCGTGAAGACGCCCGCGGAAAGCGAAGCGCCCGGAATGGAAATCAACATCTCGATTTTAAAGATCTCACCCGAGTTTGTTTACAGCTAAATGCTCAGAGGCTAAGCTCTGAGCATTTTTTAGTCAATGATAAATCTAATTTTGCTCTGATTTTTTCACCAATTAGGTGGGTGTTTTACTGAAGTAATGAAACTTACACTTAAGAAAGGCATATACAGAATGGAGGATTAAAATGAAATTTAGTAATGGAAACTGGTTAAATAAAGAAGGCTATACGCTCGAACACCCAATGGAATTATACGATGTCGAGAAAAAGGAAAGAAGTCTCACTGTTTATGCTCCTTTTACGCCCATTATACATAGAGGTAAAACATTAGACGGAGGAATGATGACCGTTGAATTATCATCCCCTTTGGAGGATGTCATTTGTGTAAAGCTGTCACATCATACTGGAGGGATTGAGAGAGGGCCCCATTTTGAGCTTCATAAAGAAGAAGTACCTATACAAATTGAAGAAAATGATGAAAAACTATTCTTCTCGAGCGGAAATCTTCACGCGGCTTTCCATAAGAAAGGCGAATGGAAACTTGATTTTTATAATGAAGATAAGCAATTAGCAAGCAGTAGAGATATGGGAATGAGTTATATTGTGACCGATCAAAAGGAAGTCTTTATGCGTGAACAGCTTTCCTTGGATGTGGGTGAATTAATTTATGGGTTGGGTGAACGGTTTACCTCATTTGTAAAAAATGGTCAAACCATTGATATCTGGAATGAAGACGGTGGAACAGGAAGTGAACAGGCTTATAAAAATATCCCCTTCTATCTGAGTAATAAAGGGTATGGTGTGTTTGTTAATCACCCTGAACGAGTTTCCTTTGAGGTTGGCTCAGAAAAAGTATCAAAGGTGCAATTCAGCGTGGAAGGCGAAAGTTTAGAATACTACATTATAAATGGTCCTGAACCGAAGCAGGTTTTAGAAAAGTATACGGCATTGACTGGAAAACCAAGTCTCCCGCCTGCATGGACATTTGGTTTATGGCTAAGCACCTCGTTTACCACAAATTATGATGAAGAAACGGTAACCAAATTTATAAAAGGAATGGAAGACAGAGATATTCCATTAGATGTTTTTCATTTTGATTGTTTTTGGATGAAGGAATTTGAATGGTGTAATTTTCAGTGGGATGACCGGGTATTTCCAGAACCGGAAAAAATGCTGATGAGACTAAAAGAAAAAGGCTTAAAAATCTGTTTATGGATCAATCCGTATATTGCACAGAAGTCACCGCTGTTTAAAGAAGCAAGTGACAAGGGATATCTTCTCAAAAAGACAGACGGAAGTGTATGGCAATGGGATAAATGGCAGGCTGGTTTAGGGATCGTAGATTTCACAAACCCGGAAGCGAGCAGCTGGTTCGAAGACAAATTAGAGAGTCTGATAGATATGGGAGTCGATTCTTTTAAAACGGACTTTGGTGAGAGAATTCCGACTGATGTCTGTTATTATGATGGATCTGATCCTAAGAAAATGCATAATTATTATGCCTATTTATATAACAAAGTCGTTTTTGATTTATTAGAAAAGAAGCTAGGTAAAGGACAAGCGGCCCTATTTGCTCGGTCGGCATCAGTCGGCAGTCAGAAGCTTCCTGTTCACTGGGGCGGGGATTGCTGGGGAACGTATCCTTCCATGGCTGAATCATTACGCGGCGGGTTATCGTTTGGTTTATCAGGATTTAGTTTTTGGAGTCATGATATTGCTGGATTTGAACAAGGAGCCACTCCAGATCTATACAAACGCTGGACGCAATTTGGTTTATTGTCTTCTCATAGTCGTTATCATGGCAATACAGAATATAAGGTTCCATGGCTTTATGATGAAGAAGCCGTCGATGTTACGCGCGTGTTTACAAAATTAAAAAATAGCTTAATGCCTTATTTATACCGCATCGCCTGTGAATCTACGATGACAGGGGTACCGATGATGAGAGCAATGGTACTAGAATTCAATGAGGATGAAACCTGTCATTACTTGGATAGACAGTATATGCTTGGCGATTCATTATTAGCGGCTCCCATTTTTAATGACCAAGGCATCGTAAAATACTATCTTCCTAAAGGGAAATGGACGAATTTCTTAACCAATCAAGTAGTTGAGGGAGAAAAATGGCATACAGAGGAACATGGCTATCTGACACTGCCATTGATGGCTAAAGAAAATTCCATTATTTCGGTCGGGTCGGTAGAAAGCACGGCTGACTATGATTATCTTTCTGACGTTACTTTTCATGTTTTTGAATTAGCAGATGGTTCTCTTATATCTACAGATTTATATAGTAATAAAGGAATAAAAACAGGCTGGGCAGAAGCTAAGCGAGAAGGGGATACAATCGTATTCAAAGTGAGTGAGACGGTGAAAAATTATTCTGTTTTATTAAGAAATATCACAAAAGCATCGGTGAGCAGCGGAACGACAGAAGTAACGAATGAGGGGATTGTCCTTAAGACAGATAAAAATATCGTTGAGATTACTCTCTAATGAAGGATAGTAAGCGCTTTCTATTAGATAAGGAGGAAACCTGAATGATTCATGAAAAAATAAAAAAAATTGCCTTTGGAGGAGATTATAATCCAGAGCAGTGGCCTAAGGAAATTTGGAAAGAGGATATGCGGATTACGAAGCTTGCGGATATCGATATTATGACGATTAATGTCTTCGCGTGGGCGATGCTGCAACCTGATGAAGACACGTATGATTTTAGCCTGCTCGATCAAGTAATGGATATGTTGGAACAAGAACAGATAAATGTTTGTCTCGGCACAAGTACGGCCGTTCATCCGGCCTGGATGGCAGCCAAATATGAGGATGTTCTTCGGGTTGACTTTGATGGAAGGAAGCGGAAATTTGGCTTGCGGCATAACTCCTGTCCTAATAGTCCGACCTTTCAAAAGTATTCAACGAAATTAGCAGAAAAACTGGCAGAACGTTATCAAAATCACCCAGCTCTTGTGCTATGGCATGTCTCGAACGAATATGGCGGGGATTGCTATTGTGATAATTGTGAAAAAGCTTTTCGCGTTTGGCTGCAGAATAAATACCAAACGTTAGCGGAGCTAAATCGAGTATGGAATACTTCATTTTGGGGCCATACCTTCTATGATTGGGATGAAATCGTCCTTCCCAATAATTTAAGCGAACATTTAGGCAGCTATGATTACACCGCGTTTCAAGGGATTTCACTGGATTACCGCCGGTTTAATTCAGATAGTATGCTAGAATGCTACAAAATGGAGTATAATGCCTTGAAAAAATTCACTCCTGACGTATTAGTAACCACTAATTTAATGGGTGCTTACAAACAATTAGATTATCAAAAATGGGCGAAATATATGGATATTATCTCTTGGGACAGCTACCCATCGGTAGATTCTCAAATCAGCCAAGAGGCGATGAAGCATGATTTAATGCGCGGTTTAAAACAAGGTGATCCGTTCATGTTAATGGAGCAAACACCAAGTGTAACAAACTGGCAGCCTTATAATGCCTTAAAGAGACCTGGTGTGATGCGGCTTTGGAGTTACCAAGCCGTTGCTAGGGGAGCAGATACAATTATGTTCTTTCAAATTCGCCGATCCATTGGTGCCTGCGAAAAGTTTCATGGAGCGGTCATTGATCATGTCGGTCATGAGCATACAAGAGTATTTAGAGAATGTGCTGCACTCGGCCATGAGTTGACGATTCTGGGGGATCAGATTATCAATTCGCGTATTCAGGCAAAAGCAGCGATTGTGTTTGATTGGGACAATTGGTGGGCGGTAGAGTTATCAAGCGGACCGAGCCGGGATTTGAATTATTTTAATGAGGTATCGAAATATTACCAAGCTTTTTATGAACAAAATATTCAGGTGGATATGATTGGTGTGGATGATCCGATTGATCAATATTTACTAGTCATCGCTCCTGTTCTGTACATGACAAAAGATGGCTTTGCACAAAAGATAGAAGACTATACAGCTGCAGGAGGAACGTTTGTCACCACGTTTTTTAGTGGGATTGTTGATGAACATGACCTTGTGATTACAGGGGGGTATCCTGGTCATCTAAGAAAAGTTTTAGGTATTTGGGTAGAAGAGATTGATGCTCTGCCGCCCGGACAAAGCAATGAAATACTAATGCAGGAAAACAGCGGGTTAGGCAATAAGCGTTATTCTTGTTCGTTACTTTGTGATCTTCTCCATGCTGAAGGGGCGGAAGTAATGGCAGTGTATGGACAAGATTTTTATCAAGGTACACCGTGCGTGACTAGACATACCTTTGGCAAAGGAAGTGCCTGGTATATTGCTTCAAGTCCAGAGCAGTCTTTCTTAGATGATTATATTCGCTCTATTTGCGCGGAAAGCGGTATTCAACCAGTATTAGGTACGGCTGTACCCAAGGGAGTTGAAGTGACGAAAAGAATAAAAAATGATCAGGAACTCATCTTTATTTTAAACCATAATGAAAAGGAACAAAGAATTGAATTAGATGAAGAATATATCGATTTAGTAACGAAAAAACACTATCAATATGCCTTGGAGATAGCAGCTAAAGATGTCCGAATACTTGTGACAAAATAGGTACCGATTGAGGTGAGAGGGTATGTATGCGAAACATGGTGCGTACAGTACGGAACCGGCGGAAATCTGGGAATACGGCAATGTAACGGGAAATGGAGAAATGGGTGCCATGCATTTTGGCCTGCCTCACAAAGAAAAGGTAGTCGTGAATCATGCTGAATTATTTTTACCAGCAGATGCTAAACAGGATATGCCTGATATGTCCGATTGTTTGGCGGAAGTGCGTCGAATCAGCCGGAACGAGGGCTATCTTGCTTCGCATGAATTTTTCATCAAAAAAGGAGAAGAACGCGGTCATACCATCGTCGATACAGATTCCTTTCATCCAGGCTTTTTTCTTGAAATTGATCAAGTGCCTGTCGGTACAATCGAAGACTATTTTCGAAGTGTCGATTTTTCAACAGGGGAAATCATCTCCACATGGAGAGAGGGAAACGTTGAGTGTAAACGAAAACTGTTCGCTTCCAGGCCGGACAAGATGATTGTTATGTCTATTACTAGTAATGAGCCGATGCCGTTAGTAGCTTTAAGAATGGAAGAGATTAATCATCCTGGTATGGAAGTCTCAATCAAGTATGAAAACGACATGATTATAAGCAGACATTTATATACGAAAGGTCCAGGTGGGTATGATAGTTTTGTCAAAATCAGTCCTATCGAGGGTGAACTAGTGACTGAACCAAACCAGATGACTGTTTCTGGTGCGAATGAAATCCTGGTGTTGATGAAAATCGTCCCGTTTGCTGAAGGCATCCAACCATCTACGGAAAACTTTGAAGAACTAGACGGTGATTATGAGACATTGATAGCCGCTCATATAAACGTACACGGCGAGCTTTTTCATAGAGTTTCCTTGGATTTGGACGGTGGTGAGAAGCGAAGCTGGAGTACGGATGAATTGTTAGCTGCTGTTCAAAACGAAAAGGAAGTATCAATGGGTCTGGTAGAAAAGCTATATGACGCAGGCAGGTATATGTTTATTTCGAGTACGGGGCTAAGACCTCCCAACCTTCAGGGGATATGGACAGGAACCTGGAATCCTTCCTGGTCTTCAGATTACACTCTGGATACCAATTTGCAGTTGGCAATGGCTTCGGTATTCAGTGGGAATATGATGGAAGGAATGAAACCATTTGTTACCTTGATAGAATCGTTTCTAGAAGACTTTCGTTATAATGCACGTATGCTTTTTGGCTGTAGAGGGATTTTATCTGGAATCCGTGCTTCAACTAGTGGAAAACATTTGCATTGGGGAGATTCCAGCTGGGGGAATCGGGAATGTGATACCTTTTTCGGAGCTTTTTGGACGTGTGGTGCGGGGTGGTTGGCACATTGGTTTTACGATTATTACCTATATACAGGAGATCAGGCGTTCCTAAAGGAGCATACCGTCCCTTTGTTAAGAGAAGTGGTACAGTTTTATGAAGATTTCCTTTATGAGGACCAAGAGGGCAGGTATATGTTTAACCCCTCTTATTCAGCTGAAAATGGGATAGCGGCCAATAGTACACAGGATATTGCTGTTGCAAAAGAAGTGTTAACGCATTTAATCGATTCATGTCAGTTGCTTGGGATCGAAGAGAAGTCCATTCCAAAATGGAGGAATATGATTGAAAAACTCCCGCCTTATTTGATCAATGAAGAAGGAGCCTTAAAGGAATGGTCGGTAGGGGATCATGAGGATAATTATAACCACCGCCATTTTTCTCATCTCTATCCTCTTTTCCAAAGCTATGAATTTACGAAAGAGAAAACACCAAAAATGTGGGAGGCATCAAGTATTGCTCTGCAGAAAAAAATGGAACATTGGCTTTATAATCCGAATACCGATACTTCTTCACACGGACGAATGCATGCTGGACTAGCAGCCGCCAGACTGGGAATGGGTGATACGGTATGGGATATTTTACGGATGATGGCAGCCGGCGGAGCAATCTACCCCAGTCTCATGACCGCTCATTATGATGAATATAATGTCTTTAATGTAGATGCAAACGGTAGTATCCCGGAGTTAATTCACAATTTATTACTCTTTTCTTTACCGGGAAGAATTGAACTTTTACCTGCACTTCCGACAGTTGTCACGCGAGGGAAAATAACAGGTACACGTTGCCGGGGGCAAATCTATGTTAATTCCTTTGAGTGGGACCTCGAGAAACGACACATCGAACTTACAATCACATCGGGAATTAATCAGGAAATAGTCATTCTTCTCTCTAGGAATAAGGAAGAATGGAGGTTACTAAGTGAATTAAACCAACCTAATGAATGGCGGGTGGCATTAACAGCAGGAGAACCTTTTTCTTTAAGATGGAAATAGGATGAGAGTTACATAGAGGGAGGAGTTCATAATGGAATTAGGCAATATGATGGGCGGTTTTTACAAAGCATCGGTTTGGGTTTTACGTTTGTTGCTAACCAATTTAATTTGGCTGCTATTTAATTTCCCAATCGTTCTAGTGGGGATGAATTTCTTATCGGCTGATCTTTCTGATTTACTTGTGCTGACCATAACGATCGCTGTATTAGCTCCTTTCATCTTATTTCCAGCCACAACCGCTTTGTTTGGGGTGGTAAGAAAATGGGTGATGGGGGATGCAGAAGTTCCGATTTTCTCAACTTTTTTAACCTGTTATAAAGAGAATTATTTGAGAAGTGTGCTTGGCGGAGTCGTATTTGGCTTAGTAT
>NZ_JAZVJO010000120.1:0-3881 GCF_059453735.1 Peribacillus sp.
CCAACTAGCATTATTCTTTATTATCGTTATCATTAGCTTTATTTAAATAACTAAATCAAAAATGAATACTCCTTAGATACATTGATGCTATTTTGATTATGATATTATGTATAGTATAGTGAACGATGGATTTCATTAAAAAAGGTGGATTCTCAATGATTGTATACGAAGCACTAAAAAGTGAATTTATGCAAGATGTGTTTGAAGATAAACTCGTTGATAATATTGTTAAGAATTATACTGATAAAATTGGTCGAATAAATAAGAGTGAATTAAGGTCTTGGGATAATTCCTTAAAGAATATGCATTTGGTGCTTTTAGATCCAAAAATTCCAGATAATGCGGGAGTGGCAATTGAGTTTAAGATACCTTATACCTCAAAGCGCGTTGACTTTCTTATTTCTGGTAGTGATGAAGAAGAGAAACAATCAATTGTAATTGTTGAATTAAAGCAATGGCAAGAAGCTGAGAAGGTTGAAGGCAAGGAAGCGATTGTCAAAACTGTGCTAGGTGGCGGTTTTAGGGAAACGACGCATCCTTCCTATCAAGCTTGGTCTTATGCTGCTTTAATTGAAGATTATAATGAAAATGCTCAGGATGGTCAGTTGGAATTATACCCATGCGCCTATCTGCATAATTATATTAAGCTACAAGAGGACAATGATCCGATTATAGATGATTATTATCAGTATTATATCGAGAAAGCTCCTGTGTTTCGAAAAGGGGACGCTGCAAAGCTCCGTGAATTTATTAAACGCTATATAAAATATGGTGATAATAAAGAGAACTTATATAAAATTGAAAACGGTCGAATACGGCCCTCTAAATCATTGCAGGATTCCCTGGTCAATATGTTGAAGGGAAATAAGGAATTCGTTATGATTGATGATCAAAAGGTCGTTTTTGAAACAGCCAAAAAGCTTGCGTCAGAAGCTCAAAGAACCAATACCAAGCAGGTGTTGATTGTCAAGGGAGGACCAGGAACCGGTAAATCCGTATTAGCAATTAATCTTTTAGTTGAGTTAACAGCTAAAAACATGGTCTGTCAATATGTTACCAAGAATGCTGCTCCCCGAAATGTATATGCAAAGAAGCTAAAAGGGGATTTTCGAAAGGGTCATATCGATAACCTATTTAAAGGATCAGGCAGTTATGTTGAGGCCGCATCCAATGCCTTTGATGTTTTAATTGTTGATGAGGCTCATCGTTTAAATGAAAAATCGGGTATGTTTAACAATCTTGGGGAAAATCAAATGAAGGAAATCATCAATGCCTCAAAGCTAGCCATCTTTTTTATTGATGAACATCAACGAGTCACATTAAAGGATGCAGGCAGTATCTCGGCGATTAAAAAATTCGCTGAATACTACCATGCTGATGTATCTTATGCCGTATTAGAATCTCAATTCCGCTGCAATGGATCCGATGGCTATTTGGCCTGGATTGATGATGTTCTGCAAATACGAGAAACAGCAAATGATAATTTTATGGGAAATCATTATGACTTTAGAGTCTATAGCGACCCCGTTGCTATGAAGAATGAAATATTCGAACTGAACAAGATTAACAATAAAGCTCGTTTGCTGGCAGGCTACTGCTGGAATTGGAAGAAGGAAGGTAAGGATAATTCTCTAATTTATGATATTGAACTGCTGGAACATGATTTTAGCATGAGCTGGAATTTGGCTAATTCCGATAGTTGGGCTATTGATCCTGATTCCGTTAATGAAGTTGGATGTATTCATACATCTCAAGGATTAGAATTCGATTATGTCGGTGTAATCATCGGTGATGACTTAATTGTTGAGGGCAATGAAGTAAGAACGGATTATACGAAAAGGGCCCGAACCGACAATTCTTTAAAAGGCATAAAGAAAATGATGAAGGAACAACCGGAAGAAGCTTCAAAGGTTGCTGATGAGATCATAAGGAATACTTATAGAACTTTGCTTACTAGGGGACAGAAAGGCTGTTTTGTATATTGTACAAACAAAGAGCTTGAGCATTATTTGAAAAAACGTTTGAAAGATATTAAAGAGAACTATGAGCCGAATGAATTCTTCCGTGGTAATCAAACAGTTGCGGAAAAAAATGGAGAGTATAAATAGTTTACTTTTTATTTTCCTTGAATCAACTATTAACGATTAAAAAGAGAAATCCAATAACGGATTTCTCTTTTTGTCTTTATTTTTCTTAAGAAATAAGAGTTGGAAGCGATTGTTGAGGTTCTGGATTTTGGACTTTCATTCCAATTGGAAGGTGCACCTCAGTGACATATTTTATTAGGAACCCAAGTACAAAATCTTGTTGTAAGCGCATCATCTCCTCATCATAGCCACCTGCCTGGTTACGGTGTCCGTCAATGTCCAAGTAGAGTATACGATCCATGTTAGGTGTTTGTTTTTGAGCCATTCGAACGACCGTTATTAAATCTTTCTTTGCTTTCTCATATGATTCGTGTTTCAATACGGCGTGATATAAGGCTACTTGTTCTTTGTCTGTCATGCTGATCACCTATTCCAATTAATAATGTTCTTTCTTTTTTAGTTTATCACATTGCCTGCCTTCTAACCCAATAGGATGCTTATATCATCGATGTGATTTTCAGTGGCTATACTTCGGTTGTTAAATCAAGCAACAGGGAGGAAGTGCTTATTGTACTAGGTAGAATTGCGAATGTTTGAGAGTATTAAATAGGTTCTTTTTTAAGTGTTGGGGTAAAGCCTTTTAACTCTGTCCTTTATCCTAATGAATTGCCAATGTTTTTATATTGATGATGGAGGAGGATGCTTGCATGGAATCTTATGAAATTTCAATAGCAAAATCCATTGCATTTTTTGACCTTTGTCAGGTTTTTTAAGCCCACCACTAACCCATTCGAGTAATAATTGTAATCGAAGCGATTTAAGATCTCTAATTCCCACGCTCTTCAACCTTCTAGAACTAGCCTAGTTCTTTCTTCGTCTCCACAATCCCTTTCCCTGCGTTTTCTTCGATTTATAAAACCACGTATAAAAGGCTTCCTTTAAGCTCATATACTATCTGGAGTTCAGGGGAAAATGAAGCATCTCTGAAGAAGCCACAGATCTTTCTCCGTTAATTTATGGGTAGTTTTATGAAAGATATAGCGGGCTTTAAAACGTTCTGACGGCCCACCTGCTTTGGCAACTTAGAGAGGTAAATTGGCTGGAGCAAACAGTAAAATTAATTTTACATGGTCCCACTGATAGTGAAAAACTGTATATGGCTATTAGAGGCTAGGCTTCGGAATCATCTACAGGGATTTTATTGTTTATTTTGCTCTATGGAGAAATGGTTAGAAGAGCAGGTGAGAAATTCTAGTAGCAACTTTAGAAAAGGTCCCGAAAACTCACAAGGAATTTTTCTTATGCATATGATTAAGATGCTTTTCTTGTATGACAAGGAGGAAGTTTACGGTGTTATTGAACTGCAGACCAGAAGAGTTGGTAAAGTACAGTAAAGGTCCATATAACAAAGAGAAATTTGTGCAAGATGTTAAGGACAGGTGGGAACTGACAGACTTGCAAATAAGAATGACGTATCTTGTATCAGATCTTGCCGTCAATTCGGAAGGAGTATTTTCGATTACGCATCAAAACTTCTTAAGAATGTTTGAAGAACGGTTTAGGATGGACGTTAGCTTATCATCAGTGAGAAGATTCTTTGGCCTCTTATCCAAAATAGGGGTCTTGTCTGTTCATCATGCTAAAAGGAAAAATAATCAGCAATCAGCTAATATCTATATCGTTCATGTAATGCAAGAAGGTGAACAACCGAATGAACATCCTTCTGATACTCGTACTGAGCAGCCGGTGGAGCAGCATAATAAAACGATAAATAAACCCTTTAATAAACCTTTA
>NZ_JAZVJO010000121.1:0-1851 GCF_059453735.1 Peribacillus sp.
AAATCATTTTCTTCAATATCCAAAAATGATTCCATAGTTAAATCAATAAATTTTAATTCTTTTATTAAGTTATTCCTTCTACTTTTTCTTTTTAACAACTCTATTTTTTCATTGTTCTCTCCATTCAAGTTAATCACCTTCCTCATAGTACCCTCATTTATTTATACCCAACAAAATCTTCTGGTGAATGTCCAGGATACTGATTATACCTTCCTTTTTCCAATGGGCTTCCTTTTAAGTCATCAGCACCATGGAAGTGAGGACCTCGCCCAAATTTCATATACTCTTCTATTCTCAGTTGTTCCATCATAAATATCGACAGGTTTTTTGTGCTGAATAGAGTTAGGTATTCCTACTCTTCTTTTGGCATCCCTAAATGATCCATTCTTTGTTAAAAGCTTATCGATTTCACTCGGCCCCGTACCCCCACCACGAACAATCCCAACATTCTGACTTCTCACCAGCCTGCCGATCCCAATAATACTGGCAATGCTCAACCCGCTTGCCAATCCTTCCTGATCCGTCGGCACTTCATTTCCGAGATTATCAGTCCCTGTCAGATTGCCTTTGATGTCATTTGCTGCGATGAGTCCGTAGATGCCTTTTTTTCTGCAGTACCGATGTAGGACATGCCTTTGGCGCCTTTGTAGGCGTCCAGGCGTTGGATGCTTTGATGGTGCTGTTGACGGCTTTGGCGCCTTTCAGTCCCCGTCCGGCCCAGCCGACAATCGGGATGTAGCCTGCTGCGGCCATGCCGCCGGCCGCGATACGCTGGCTGGTGATGAGTTTTTCGCCGGTGACCGGGTCGATGCCTTCTTCTGCTCTGATGTAATATAGTATCGATTTTTCATGGAACTCATCTTCACAATTATTAACTCCAGAAAAAAGTGGTAAATTGCTTTAAACTGATCCCTTCTAAACAAGAGGATGAAGGGTACCGTTCCCAAAAAGCTAGTTCTGTTCTTCCATCTATATCTGCGAAAAATCATATAACTTGGATAATGATGGATTAATTGAATGTGCTTTTGGTTCTTCAAAAAGCCCCTTTAGCTATCACCACTGCCTTTCTTCCTTTTAGCCAATTTTTGTATCTACGTGTATCTACCAATATAAATCAAAATAAAACTCTTTTAAGGCTTCCCATTACTAGATGTTATTGATTTTGTATTTATAAATTTTTTAAAATTGTTGTGTTTAAATCACTGATCTCTGAGAAATGCCATTCAAACGTCGTTAGAATTCTATGAAGTTCCAATACCATTTTCTCTATTTCATCACCGCCGTTCTCATCCAATGAAATAAATTTGTTTAATATAATATCTAAATCTCTAGTTAACACTCTAAAATCCTCAAGGTTCTCGTACTGTTCATCTAGATCTTCTTTACTTACAATATTAATACTTGAATTAAGTTTATTTAGTATGTCCAATATTCCTTCTAACTTTTTATCCATATGAATTCCTCCACAATTTTTCCCACCCCTTGACTACTCGTCCAAGTGCTTTCTTAGTTATGACAGGGTTTAAAGTACCATATCTTAAAAGCTAAAAATAAAAAAGTTAGCCATTTAAAATCATATTAAACTACCTCTTTCTCTTTCATTTTTGGTAATTAACAGGCTGTTTTGTGCTTCATCATGCCGTAAACAATATTCACAAGCTTTGTCCCTTTTCCTTTTGCTACTTGCCTTTCCCACCAGAGCCAAAGTTAACAGGCGCAATAGCCGCAAATTGCGCTTATTTGTTAGCCTTTGAAAAACGCCATACGTCACCTATCCGCAATAAAAGCGGTAGCTGCAACAAGGTCAATGCCTGACGTGTAGTCTAGCTGAAAGTCTAGTAATCATTAACT
>NZ_JAZVJO010000122.1:0-2383 GCF_059453735.1 Peribacillus sp.
CAAAAGCATCTCCACCGCCAAATAATAGAGAATAATGCTTACCATAATTGTTAAGAAAAAAATGCTTATGTATTTAGTCATTTAAGCTTTCATCAATGGTAGCGTTTCATGTCCAGCTGCCTTCAGAATGTCCTGATCTAAGTCCTTGATTGTAGTAGTCACTTACCCACCTTCTTCACACGTTTTATCCCGTAAAAGACAGCCAATCCAAATGCAATGATTAATAAACTAAGCATGATCCAAACAGGAGGTTCCCCCTCGTCACTCAAATTAAGTGTCACCTGCTCGGACGGTTCTTCCCCTTTTCCCAGTTCATCTATATCCTCACTTGCTGCCGATAAAAGGTCAGTCCGAGAGCATAACGAAACCTCAAGATGACCATCTGTTTCATTCGTATAAACAATATATTCTTTGCCATCCTCAAATTCATAACCACAGCTAGATGAACTATTCACTGTTTCGACGATAACTTGTGACTCGTTAAGTCCTTTCCATGATTCTTTCACTTCAAAAAGAATAAATTGTGTTCTGCCTTTTTCTAATTGGTCAATGACTTTTCCCGAGAAAACGGCTGAACTTTCTTCTAGTTCTTCTGTAGGAGATTTTGGCTCTACACATTTACAAGCATAACTAGTACTTGGAAACGCACATATGGTAAAACTAAATAACAATAAAATGACAAATGCAAGTTTTTGGATGTTCATATTAGTTCGGGAAAGAACTCCATTGGCTCTTTACATTGAATATATCCATTTTTCTGATAATAACCAGTACTTTCTTCACTAGGCCAAACGATAATAAATTCATAGTGTTCTTTTTTCACCCATTCATTGATCGTCGTAATTAACTTACTCCCTATCCCTCTGTTTCTGGCGTCTTTACTTGTATACACATTCGTCATATAAACAAACGGATGAGTGATCCTGCCCGGCCGCGGCACTTTATGTATCAATTCTAAATAGATATGTGAGACAATTTTTTCTTCTTCCTCAGCGACCCAAATAAACCAGTTGTTACTGCTGATTGCACTTTCTAAGAATTGTCGGCATTCCACGATAAATGATTGGTAATCGTTTCTTTTAAATGTATTGATTTCAAGATCTTCAAGGGTAAAGTCCCATCTCATTTGGATTAATTGATCAATATCCCTTATTTCAGCTAGTCTAATCTGCATCGTATACTCCCTTTTCTAGTAAACTAGGTTTAATCCAAATAAATCGGTTCATTCGGATTTTTTAAATACGTAAAAACCATTTCAATTTGTGATTTCGTATTCCTAGGCGTTGATAACGGAGGCAATAAATGCTCAGGGAAAAAGGCTACAGCATCTGTCTCGACACCAACAGTTGGTTGACCGCCAATAATTTCACATTGAATAAACAGTTTATAAATATGAGAAGCGGATGGTGGGTGCGGATGGCACTTTTTATCAAGTACCCCTAACAACTTGACAGCTTTAACATCAAATCCTGTTTCTTCCTTTACTTCTTTAACGGCTACTTCTTTTGGACTCAATCCAATGTCTGCCCAGCCGCCGGGTAATGACCATTTTCCATCGTGTTTTTCTCTCACCATTAGTAATTTTTGATCTTGAAAAACAATGGCTCTGATATCAACTTTTGGTGTAGCATATCCTGACTCGTTAGCAAATAGATCTTTTATTTGCTCCATGTCAACACCACTTTGTTCAGACATCATTTCCATACTAATTTTCCGAATCGCTTCAAACCGCTCCTTATCATAAACATCCTTTGAATAAGCCAACCCATTCTGTGCAATTGCTTGAAGTCTCTTTGCCCAATCCAGCATCTTTTCCAATGTCTCACCACCATTCATTTAATACCTAATTTTACCATACTCACACACAAAAGTTAGTTCGCTTTTTAAAAAATCGTGAGTCGTACGCATTAAAAGAACTCATATAACCCATTTGCAAAATAATCATAGACATCATGATCAATCATTTTCCCTCGGTAACCCTCAAAAAAAATCTGTTTATCTCTTTCACTTTCAAAAGCGTTTGGCTTAGGACGAATGGCTAAAGACACGTCGTACCTTGGATCTCCATAAGCACCGCCGCTCCAATCGATAACGCCTGTCACCATTCCATTACAGACTAAGACATTATCAATCGTAAAATCTCCGTGTATAAGCGATTGCTTAGCAACAGATGGGATCGTAGTTTGTATTTTCCCAAGTAAATCCTGTGTTCCATCTACCTCGTAATGCTCCAAATTAAATGCTGCTTGGATTAACATTTCTTCTAACCAGGATTGTTCATATTTTAGTTCTTCTGGACAAGGCGTGGCATGAATCTGATACAAAAGCTTACCAAAGTTAAAAATCATTTCTAAGTCGGAGGGCCAAGCGGTCTTAGGAAGAC